>CAYRGL010000010.1:0-11507 GCA_964423915.1 uncultured Gammaproteobacteria bacterium
CACCCAGGTACAAAAAATAACCCTAATATTGGGGTTATTTTTGTTTAAACAGTGGTGGGAGTTAAAATAAAAAAGACTAAATATTAAGGAAGAAGCCTAAGTCTTGACTCAGAACTCGGCTTTCTCTATAATAATAGCCATACGAATATGAGTTTAAGAAATTCTTCAAAGCACACCCGACTTTTCCTGACCGATCCTCAGGCGCTTTTTGCGCATGGGGAAGCTTTTGTAAATCATTAAATAGTTTAATAAACAAAAAATAAACCCGTGCGCGATTTCAGTAGTAATACTGAAGAGGCGTACGGGTTTTTTAATACCTAATTTTAAAAAAATAATTAAAAATTAATACTATGAACGATCTTTTCTTCATTTTAATAACCATTGGATTTTTTGCTCTGGCTTTACTCTATGTAAAGCTCTGCGAAAAACTATAACTATATGAGTACAATAATTATTGGCATCATTGCCGTTCTGTTGCTTGGATATTTAATCGCGGTAATGATCGCGCCAGAAAAATTCTAACTATATGAATATAAACTCTTGGCTACAACTTGGAATTTTTATCGCCGCGTTGCTTTTGATTACCAAACCCCTCGGGCTTTATCTCGAAAAAGTTTTGGACGCGAAAGGTAAAACGTGGTTGGATAAAATTCTTAAACCTTTAGAACGACTAACTTATAAATTATTTGGCATTGACCCGGAAAAGGAACAAAATTGGAAATGGTATGGAATTTCCGTATTAGTTTTTAGTTTTATAGGTGTTTTATTTACCTATATTATTTTGCGGCTACAGCAATACTTGCCACTGAACCCTCAAGCTTTCCCAAATCTTTCGCCGCATCTGGCATTCAACACTGCGGTCAGCTTTGCTACCAACACTAACTGGCAAAGTTATGCTGGCGAGTCCACTATGTCGTATCTGTCACAGATGGTAGCGTTAACATTCCATAACTTTTTGTCAGCCGCAACTGGTATTGCCATTGCCGCGGCCGTGGTGCGCGGTATCGCTCGCCATTCAGCTAAAACGATTGGTAACTTTTGGACCGATATTACCAGAGTTACTTATTATTTGTTAGTTCCAATTTGTTTAGTTTTTGCTGTGGTATTGATTTCGCAAGGAGCAATCCAAAATTTTAAGCCCTATACCACTGCCAAACTAGTTGAACAACAAACACAGACTGTGACAAACCAAACTATACCTCAAGGACCGCTAGCTTCGCAGGAAGCAATTAAAATGATTGGTACAAATGGTGGCGGTTATATGAATGCCAACTCAGCGCATCCGTTTGAAAATCCAACCCCTCTCACAAACTTTTTGGAAATGTTAGCTCTGATTGCTATACCGAGCGCTCTTACGTACTACTTAGGAAGAATGGTTAAAAATCAAAAACATGGCTGGGCGGTTTGGATTATAATGTTTGTCCTTTTTATGTCAGCGGTTCTAGCAACCTGGCATTTTGAAGCAGCGGGCAACCCTATTCATCAGCAACTTGGCATTTCGCAAAGCGACGGTAATATGGAAGGCAAAGAAATTCGTTTTGGTATTTTCAACTCTTCCTTATTTGCCGCGGCGACAACCGACGCTTCAAATGGAGCTGTAAATTCCATGCACGATTCTTTCACTCCACTGGGCGGTCTAGTTCCTTTGGCCAATATTCAGTTAGGCGAAATTGTTTTTGGTGGCGTGGGGTCCGGACTTTACGGTATGTTGGTCTTTGTAATTCTTGCGGTCTTTATCGCGGGACTTATGATCGGACGAACACCGGAATATTTAGGCCAAAAAATAGAAGCTTACGATGTTAAAGTTTCCGGATTGTTTATTTTGGTTTCAGCCTTCACTATTCTCGGATTTACCGCTTGGGCCGTCGTGAGTAAATGGGGTTTAGCTGGATTAAATAATAGCGGCCCTCATGGCTTTAGCGAAATCCTCTACGCCTTCAGTTCAGCTAATGGAAATAACGGCAGCGCTTTTGCCGGCCTGACTGCCAACACGCCATGGTATGACACAACACTTGGTTTAGCTATGCTCTTTGGTCGCTTCCTAGCTATTATCCCCGTTTTAGCTTTGGCCGGTTCATTTGCCAGAAAAAAATTAACGCCGGCCGGCCCGGGCACTTTCCCGGTTTCCGGACCAACTTTTATTTTGTTGGTAATCGGTACGATTATACTTGTTGGCGCATTAACATTTTTGCCAGCACTAGCGCTCGGTCCAATCGTTGAGCATTACTTAATGCAGGCGCACATCTTATTCTAAAATTTATGACAATTAAATCTCAACAATTATTCAATTCAAAAATAATTACTGAAGCAATCAAGAATTCATTTTTGAAATTGAACCCGCGAAAAATGATAAAGAATCCAGTGATGTTTGTTACCATGGTCGGTGCCGTGATTACTACGTGTGAAATTTTTATTTCCAATGAACCGCATCGATTCACAATTCAAATTGCCATTTGGCTGTGGTTTACCGTATTGTTTGCTAACTTTGCCGAAGCTATGGCTGAAGGTCGCGGCAAGGCTCAGGCAGATGCACTGCGAAAATCCCGTACTGAACTTTTTGCCAATCGTTATAAGAGCAACGGTCTCTTGGAACAAATCAACGCTGATCAATTAAAAAAAGGCGATGTTGTTTTGGTCGTCGCCAATGAAGTTATCCCAGGCGATGGCGAAGTAATCGAAGGCGCCTCCACGGTAGATGAATCAGCTATTACTGGCGAGTCAGCTCCGGTGATCCGAGAAGCTGGCGGAGATCGAAATGCAGTTACCGGCGGCACTAAAATTTTATCTGATGAAATAAAAGTTAGAATTACCGCAAATCCGGGTGAAAGTTTTCTTGATCGGATGATTACTTTGGTCGAAGGAGCCAAAAGACAAAAAACACCAAATGAAATCGCTTTAACTATTCTTCTCGCGGCCCTCACAATTATTTTTCTCGTCGTAGTTATTGCTTTGCGACCGATGGGAATATACAGTGGCGCGATATTTTCCGCTACCGTGTTGGTCTCTCTATTAGTCTGTTTGATTCCGACGACAATCGGCGGGTTGCTCTCAGCAATTGGCATTGCTGGTATTGATCGCTTGGTTCAAAAAAATGTTTTAGCCATGAGTGGTCGAGCTGTGGAAGCCGCAGGTGACGTGGATGTTCTTTTACTTGATAAAACCGGAACTATTACTTTAGGCAATCGCCACGCCACAGAGTTTTTTCCGGCACCCGAAGTTAAGATGGAAGAATTAGCAGACGCTGCTCAGCTTTCTTCACTGGCCGATGAAACACCCGAAGGGCGCAGTATTGTGGTGCTAGCAAAAACTTTCGGCATCCGTGGTCGAGAAATTACAGAAATGCCTCATGCAACCTTTGTGCCTTTTTCTGCACAAACAAGAATGAGCGGATTAGACTTGGATTCAACTAAATATCGCAAAGGTGCGGTTGAAACAATTAAACAATGGTGCCATGGCACATTCCCGCAGGCAGTGAAAGAAGAAGTCGAACGAATCGCGAAAGCTGGGGGAACACCTTTGGTAGTTGCTAAACAAGATAAAATTTTAGGAATCATTTATTTAAAAGATGTAATTAAAGGAGGTTTAGCTGAGCGCTTTGAACTTTTCCGAAAAATGGGAATTAAAACTATTATGATCACCGGCGATAACCCTTTGACTGCAGCAACAATTGCCAAGGAAGCCGGGGTGGATGATTTTCTAGCCGAGGCTAAACCGGAAGATAAATTAGCTCTTATCCGCAAAGAACAAGCATCGGGCCGCTTAGTAGCCATGACTGGTGACGGAACAAATGATGCGCCGGCTTTAGCTCAAGCAGATGTGGGTGTAGCTATGAACACCGGCACTCAGGCGGCCAAAGAAGCGGGTAATATGGTTGACCTTGACTCCAATCCAACTAAATTAATCGAGATCGTAGAAATCGGCAAGCAAATGCTGATGACTAGAGGAGCACTCACCACATTCAGTATTGCCAATGATGTCGCTAAATACTTTGCCATCATTCCCGCGATGCTACTCGCGACCTTTCCGCTGATTGCACCGTTGAATATTATGCATTTGCATAGTTCCTATAGCGCAATACTTAGCGCCGTCATCTTTAATGCGTTGATTATCATTTTGCTCATTCCCTTGGCGTTACGCGGCGTAAAATTCCGACCCTTGCCAGCCGCAGTTATATTGCGTCGCAATTTGCTTATTTATGGTCTCGGCGGAATTATCGCTCCGTTTATTGGCATTAAGTTGATCGACCTTATAATAACTGCATTAAAATTAACTTAAATCTATGAAAGACTTTCTTAAAGAAATCAGAATATCAATAGTCGCCACAATTGTGTTTGCGGTTGTGGTTTGTGGTTTCTATCCAGTCCTCGTTTGGGCATTGGGACAATCGTTATTTCACTCACAAGCGAACGGCAGTTTAATCACGGATAACCAAGGACAAATAATAGGCTCTAAATTACTCGGCCAGCAATTTACTTTAGCAAAGTATTTTCATTCTCGTCCGTCGGCGGCCGGTAGCGGATATGATGCCACAGCTTCAAGTGGCACAAACCTGGGTCCGACATCGCAAAAACTAGCTGATGCAATTAAACAGAATATCGAAACCTATAGAACTGAAAATAATTTAGGCGCGAATATTCCTATTCCGGCAGATGCAGTAACGGCGTCGGGTAGCGGCTTGGATCCGGAAATTAGTTTGGCTAATGCCCAGCTTCAAGTACCGCGAGTAGCTAAAGCCCGATCAATAACCGAAGATCAGGTTAAGAATTTATTAAAACAAAATACGGAAAATCGAAGTCTGGGAATTTTCGGCGAAGCTGGCGTAAACGTCCTAACGCTTAACTTAGCACTCGACCAAAAGTATCCAGTGAAAAAATAATAGTCGGATATGAAAAATAAAATCACCAGATCTCTCATAGAAGTGGGGTTTATTATTTTTTTGTTTTACTCTAACTTAATGATGGGCGAATTTACCCGTTCTGGTTTGGGGCACAAATATGGTTTTATTTTCGCAGTCAAGGAAGTTTTTACTTTATCCAATTTTGCTATTGCTGTAATTGCCGCTCTGATTGGTTATATTACCTTCGAGTTTTTGAGGGAAATATATTAAATAGTTGGCATTTGATATAATTAGATTATGAATAATAAAACCCCCGAAGACTTTCTCGATTTAATTAAAAAAGAAAAACGAGGAAATCTAAAAATTTATTTGGGTTCGGCGGCGGGAGTTGGCAAAACCTATCGCATGCTTTTGGAAGGCCACCACTTAAAAGAGAAAGGAGTAGATGTTGTGATTGGTTATTTAGAGCCTCATGAACGAGCTGAAACAATTGCCCAGATAAAAGATTTAGAGCAAATTCCGGTTAAAATTATTAAACACGGAAATTTAGAATTACGAGAAGTAGATATTGAAGCTGTGTTGAAACGTCACCCGACCGTAGCATTAATTGATGAGTTAGCTCACACAAATGCTCCAGGAAGCAAAAATGAGAAGCGTTACCAAGATATAGAAGAACTGCAAAATGCGGGTATTAATGTAATTACTACCTTAAATATTCAGCACTTGGAATCTTTATATAATATCGTCGAAGAAGCAACCAGTATTAAAGTTGCTGAACGAATTCCTGATGCGATTGCTGCGAAAGCAGATCAAATTGTTGATGTAGACTTAGAAGCCGAAGATTTAATTGAACGGTTAAAGGCAGGGAAAATATATAAATTAGAAAGAATCGACACTGCACTTAACAATTTTTTTAGTTTGCCAAACCTCAATCGACTAAGGGAAATCGCCTTAAGCGAAACGGCAAACCTTTTGGATAAACGACAGCGTGAAAAATTTCAAGCTAAGACTAAACCTAGCGCTCTTAATAAAATTATGGTCAGAATCCGTGGTTCTGAAGTCGAAGCCGATTCAGAAGCGGTTTTACGACGTGCTTCCCGATTAGCTTCTCAACTTAACGCCACATGGTATCTAGTGCACGTTATGACGGTCGCCGAGGAGAGCCGACGTTTATCACCTGACCATGATAAACTTTCTAGAATATTTAAGTTGGCGGAAAAAATGGGCGCCGAAGTTTTCGAGTTAAAGGAAGAAGATGTCCCTGGTGCGTTGATTCGCTTTGCCCGAGCGAACGGCATCACTCATTTAGTACAAAGCCATCCCACGCCAAAAAAGTTTTGGCAGTTATTCAAAAAGTCCTATACTGAAATTCTTATTAATAGTTTGCCGGACGTTCATATTGTTATGGTTTAATAAAAAGGATATAGTTATAAGATAAGTTTATCAACGATCCACATAAAATTATTATGGATAGCATTTATCAAGAGTCTTTAGATTTACACAAAAAAAATAAAGGAAAACTAGAGCTAACGAGTAAAGTATCACTCAAAACAAAAAAAGATTTATCGCTAGCTTATACGCCCGGCGTCGCCGAAGTTTGCCGAGTAATCGCACGGGATGCATCATTAAGCTCAATCTATACGATGAAAGGAAATATGATTGCTATTGTCTCTGACGGGAGCGCAATCTTAGGACTAGGAAACTTGGGTCCGGCGGCGGCCTTACCCGTTATGGAAGGCAAAGCAATTTTATTTAAAGAATTTGCCAATGTTGACGCTTTTCCAATTTGTCTTGATACCCAAGATACTGAAGAAATTATTAAAACAGTAAAATATCTTG
This sequence comes from uncultured Gammaproteobacteria bacterium, assembly GCA_964423915.1. Lineage (GTDB taxonomy): Bacteria > Patescibacteriota > Patescibacteriia > Patescibacteriales > Patescibacteriaceae > Patescibacterium. Next base: position 6,677 of record CAYRGL010000010.1, read on the forward strand.
CTCCAAATTTTGGTGGGATTAACTTAGAAGATATTTCAGCGCCACGCTGTTTTGAAATAGAAGAAAGATTAAAAAAAGAATTAGATATCCCTGTCATGCATGATGATCAACATGGTGCCGCTACTGTCACCCTCGCCGCACTCATTAATGCACTAAAATTAACTGACCTGAGCAAAGAAAAAGCTAAAATTTTAGTTAACGGCAGTGGCGCCGCTGGTGTTGCTATAACTAAACTGTTGCTGGCTTATGGTTTTGAAAATATTATTGTGTGTGATAGTCAGGGAGCGCTATATGCAGGCAGAAAAAATTTGAATGGTATTAAAAAAATACTTTCCGAAAAAACCAACAAAAATAAAATTTTAGGAAAGCTCGAAGAAGCAATAAAAAATAGAGATATATTTATTGGCGCCAGCGTCGCCAATGTTCTAACCGAAGCTATGATCAAGACAATGTCAGATAAACCAATTGTTTTTGCTTTGGCTAATCCAATTCCAGAAATTATGCCCAAAGTCGCCAAGCAAGCTGGTGCTTTTATTGTAGCCACTGGACGCAGCGATTTTCCTAACCAAATAAACAACGTTTTAGTTTTCCCAGGAATTTTCCGTGGTGCCCTAGATAATAAAGTTAAACAAATAACTGACACAATGTTAATACGAGTCGCCGAACAGTTAGCGGCAATAGTTACGACACCAACACCAGAAATGATAATTCCGGATCCACTAGATAGAACTGTTGCCAAAGTTGTTGCGGCGCAGATTTACTAAAAAAACAACCCCTAACAAGGGGCTGTTTTTGTTTCAAGATTATAAAACCTTTTGTCCCTTTATTATTCTTATCAAAATAACGATAATCGCTATCACGAGAAGAACGTGGATGAAGCCGCCAAGAGTATAGGCGGTGAGTACACCAAGTAGCCAGAGAATAAGTAAGATAACAGCAATTGTAATCAACATATATGTTAGTTTAAAAATTAATTAAATAATTTAGCTCTATATTATTTTTCTTCTTTGTCCATTTTGACTGCCGCTTCTGGTGTAGACACGGTTTTACTCATAGAAAACATTTTAACAATGCCCCAAGCAATTAATAAATAAACCAACATAGCTAAAATTGTCGTCCATTCAAAGATATTGCCTTCAACTTGTGTAACATGAAAAACATTTAGAAACGGCGTGGCAAACGGATAACTAGCACTGTAAATAAAGCTACTAAAACCAGCTGATGAGTTAGCGGCTAGTAGTTTTAAAATGAACCTGAAGGCTAACAACACTTCAATAATACCTAAAAGATACCAAACAATTTGCGTACCGCGATAGAGCGGTTTAGTAGTAGAGGAAGTATATGAAGAATCCATATATGTATATTAATTAATTATCTATTTTAATAATTCATCGATGCTGATTTCCAAAGCGTCAGCAATTTTTTTAACTGTTACTACCCTTGGATCAAGTGTAGCGCCTGATTCTATTTTAGTAATAGTATGAAAAGTTATACCTGCCAATTTAGAAAGTTTATCTTGTGATATTTCCTTAATTTTTCTAATTTTTTTAATATTTTTAGCTAGTGACGATGAAAATTTTGACATATTATATAAAATATAGTAATATTTTACTATTATATAGTTAGTAGTAAAATTATACAACTACTATTAGTATACTATAGCCTTATAACAAAGGTCAAGGATAAAAGTAATGTTAGTATTTTAGCTTATTTTACTAAACAAAAAATATATGAACTCACAATGGAATTGGATTTTTTTATGGATTATTCTCTGGGTATTTATTTGGCCTCTCTTTTTGGTGCTGATTAGAAAAATGCGTGGACCAAGTGGTAAATATAGCGGAAACAATAAATCCGCATTGGATATCCTCAAAGAGCGTTATGCAAAAGGCGAGATAGATAAAGTAAAGTTTGATGAAATGAAAAAGGATTTGTAATTAACTTTATTAGAAAGTATGTCGTGGATATTACCTCTCATTCTCCTTATTACGTTTGAAATGATTGCCGATGTTTTGGCCAAAACCTGGTCTATCAAAAACATCGCCTGGTACGCCATCGCATCACTTATCTCATATGTAATTGCCAATTCATTTTGGTTATATGCACTTAAGAATGGTTCAGGTCTAGGGCGCGGCGCAATAATTTTTTCCGTGGCTACCGCTATTATTGCCATGATCCTTGGCTTTATTTTATATAAAGAACCCGTGAATAAATTACAAATTATCGGCTGCTTTTTTGGTGTTATCTCAATTATTTTAATACTGTGGGAATAAAAATCTTGCTTAAAAAACAGCCTTTTCCAGGCTGTTTTTTGTTACTGCAAGAAAATGATAGCCAATTGCGTAGTAAGAGTGAAAAGGTCGAATAACCTTTAAATATACTATAATCTCTATTTACAAATATATGAAAAAAAATCTAGCCCTTATTGTTGCGCTCGTTGGTATTAGTTCTCTTATCGGCTTTAGCGTCGCGCATGCTCAGGAATCAGATACAACTATCACTCTTCCTGCTACCCCGACCTTAACGTTGCCACAAGTAACAACTGAAAACCAAACTAAACTTAGTAATCAAACAAGTCTATCTAAAGTTATCACCTTAGGTAATAAACAAATTACTAATCGATTGGCTTCTTTAGCTAAACTTAAAACTGCGATTACAAAATCAAAGTTAACAGCTGACCAACAAACTACTTTAACATCAATGATTGACACCAATGTCAACGGACTAACTCAACTTAAAACAAAGTTGGATGCCGAAACAGATATTAATCTTGCGAAAGCTGATGTAACGTCAATTTATACTGACTACCGTATCTACGCAGTCCTTACTCCACAGATCAATTCCTTGCGCCAGCTTGATATGAATACAAATACGCTGGCTAAATTACAAAATACTACTTTTGTAAAATATCAAACAAAGATTGATTCGCTTAAAGCGAAAGGCCAAACCGCTTTAGTGGCTAAGATGGAAGCTGGCTTAGCCAAAGCCAAAACTGATGCCACAACGGCTGATGGGCTTATCTCTTCAACAACGACTCTTGCCCAAAACTTGAAACCGGCTGATTATCCGACTAAGAGTAAAACCACTTTGACGCAAATCCGCACGAATTTAAAGCAGATCCACAGTGATTTCCAAATGATTCGAACTGATTTAGCTGTTAAGGGAAAAATTGCTGAAAAGACTCAGTAAATCAAGGCTTTAACAAAACGCAGCTTCCCCCACTCGGCTGCGTTTTGTTATACTAGCGATATAATGACTCAAGCTATTCTAGCGAATCAAAATAACGTTTCTGCGCTTACCGATGAAGATTTGGTAAAGTCTGCTCTTGATAATCAAAATGCCTTTGCTGAATTGATTAACCGTTATCAAATTCCTTTACGCCGCTATATACATCGACTAGCAAAATTGGATGATACTGATATTGATGACATTCTTCAAGAATCATTCATTAAACTTTATTTAAATTTAAACGATTTTAATGCTGAGCTTAAATTTTCTTCATGGCTCTATCGCATTGTGCATAATGAAACAATGAATTATTTTCGTAAACGTTCAGTTAAATATGAAATTAGTTTAGAAATTGAACACGAAGAAAAGTGGAGACAGTTTTGGAAAGATGACGGTATAACACAACTTGATCAATCATTGTCGGCTAAAAAAATTCATCAAGTATTAAACAAACTCTCTCCTCATTATCGGGAGGTTTTAATCCTACGTTATTTTGAAGAAAAAGATTATGATGAAATTTCTGACATTTTACAAAAACCGCCTGGAACAATAGCGAGTTGGCTAAATCGTGCTAAAACCCAATTTCACAGTTTATACGAAATCTATGAGTAACTCTAATTTAACAGAATCAATTTTGCATCGCGTGGCGGATAAACAGCTTAAGCCGCGACCGCGTTGGCAATTTATCATCAAACAAATTTTAATTTGGTTGGGGGTTTTACTATCAATCATTTTTGGCAGTATTGCCAGCTCAATATTAGTTTTTCTCATTGTTAATAATGACTGGGAAGTGTACGATGTGGTTACTCACAGTTTATTACAATTTATTATTTTAACCTTACCTTACTTTTGGCTGGCTGTCTTAGCTCTCTTTATTAGCCTGGCTTATTTCTATATGCGAAAAACCAAACGTGGCTATCGTTATAGTTTATGGAAATTAGCTTTTATATATGTAGTGCTTTGTTCTCTTCTTGGTAGCGTGACTTATGTCTATGGCGGTAGCCAAAAAATTGATCGTTTATTAACCATTAACGTACCGATATATAAAACATTAGTTAATCAACAAACCGTTCGTTGGACGCAGCCACAAACTGGCTTATTGGCTGGCGATATTGAAACGATAGATTCGAACAAAAAAGAGTTTATTTTAGAAGATATTGACGGGCACCAATGGCATATTAATTACGTAGATGCCAAATTTGACTCCAAAGTTAAACTGATAGAAGATGAACGTGTACGTTTAGTAGGAATAAAAAATGATGACAATCACTTTACGGCCAAACAGATTTTAGTTACTAAGCCAACATTACATAAAAAAACAAAAGCAAAAATTATAAAGAAATAATATGACTAAACAATTTCTTAAAGATACACTCGGCTGGGGAATTATTCTTTGGCTCGTTGGTTATATCTTAGGTTTTATTTTCTTTACCTTTTTATCAGCCAATACTATTGGTTGGGCGATTATGCCTATTGGCATTATTATTACTCTTTGGGTTTTATGTAAAAGAATTAAAAATCAATCATTCACGTATTATGTTTTTATTGCCTTAATCTGGACCTTGATTGCGATTGTCTTTGACTACACATTTTTAGTACAAAT
>CAYRGL010000011.1:0-10726 GCA_964423915.1 uncultured Gammaproteobacteria bacterium
AAATAATTATCCGGCGCCTCAGAAGTTTCTTGATTATGTAACCTCGCTCCGGCGACGCCGTCATTTATCATCGCTTCATATTGTCCCTGACTTACTAAAATCTCTCGAGGCTTCGCGCCATTGGACGGTCCAATAATTCCCGACTCTTCCAGTAAATCTAAAAGTCTAGCGGCGCGCGCATAACCAACTGACAAACGTCTTTGCAAATAAGATGCTGACGCTTTTCCAGAATTAATAATTAATTCTTTAGCTTCTTCAAACAAGGAATCGTCATCATCGCTCGCGCCATCAATGCCCACGCCAGCCATACCGCGAACTTTTTGTCGTTCCACAATTTCCGTAATATAGTTTGGCGCACCAGTTTTTTCTTTAATATAATTTACAATACGTTTTATTTCTTGATCGGTAATCAACGCACCTTGAATACGTTTTGGTTTTGATAACGAGACATTAGAAAATAACATGTCGCCTCTTCCTAATAATTTTTCGGCGCCGAGCGAATCTAAGATAGTGCGAGAATCAATTCCCGAAGCAACCGAAAAGGCGATACGTGCCGGCATGTTAGCTTTGATTGTTCCGGTAATAACGTTTACGCTTGGACGTTGCGTGGCCAAAATTAAATGAATGCCGACAGCGCGGGCCATTTGCGCGAGGCGAACAATGCCGGCTTCCATATCTTTAGCCGCGACAACCATTAAATCCGCAAGTTCATCAATAATAAAAATAATGTAGGGCATTTTTTCTTTAGCCACGGCATTATAACTTTCAATATCTCTCTTATGTGATTTAGATAATGTTTCAAAACGTCGATCCATTTCATTTAAACACCACTTCAAAGCATTAATTGTTTTAGAAACTTCCGTTATAACTGGCGTTAACAAATGTGGTAGCCCATTATAAATAGTCAATTCAACGCGCTTTGGATCAACCATGATAAATTTTAAATCATCCGGATTATTTTGATATAAAAGTGAAACAATTAAGGCATTAAGCATGACTGACTTTCCAGAACCGGTTGCACCGGCAACTAATAGGTGGGGCATTTTACCAATGTTATCAAGCCAGACTTGTCCCGCGACGTCTTTGCCTAAGGCTGTCATTAAATTATTCGTTCGCTTTTTAAACATGTCACTTTCCAACACTTCACGTAAAGGAACAATTGCGACGCTACGATTTGGCACTTCAATACCAACCAAAGCTTTACCTGGAATTGGTGCTTCAATACGTACTGGATGCGCGGCCAACGCCATTGATAAATCGTTATTAAGCGATGTAATGCGCGATAATTTAATTCCTTCTTCCGGCTTCAAGGTATATTGCGTGACCGTCGGACCAACACTAATTGCGCCCATCTCCACCGGGATCCCGAATTTTTCCAAAGTTGATTTAATAATCTCCATGTTGTTCTTAACGTCACCAGCCGAAGGTTTGGTCGTTTTGGAATTTAATAAATCAAGTGGCAAATCAATTTTAATATGACTTGGTTTCCAATTAGTTACTTCTTCAATCGGCTCTTTTTTGGCTTTTATTTTTAACGTATTTTTTAAAGCGTGCGCTTCAAAGGTATCATCAACCGGTCCTTCATCGCCAGCTAAAGCAATTTCCGCTCCATCAGCTTCGGGCACTTCGTCATATTGTTTAGCTAATTTGGAAACTGAATTGTTTTTTCGTAAAAAAGCAAAGGGATGGAAAGCCATACGCACTGGTGTCGTGCCTTTTTCAAAAATTGCTTTTAAGGTTGAATTAAACATGAGCATCATACCGACAAAAAGTAATGCCAGCAAAACGATAATGCCTCCCCAAAAGCCAACTGATTTTAAAACCATGGAAGCTAAACTCCAACCGAGATAGCCTCCGCCTTTACCAAGTTTGAGTGCTAAATCCCAATCAAGTGGATCAATAAAAAATTGTAACAACGCACTAAAGGCCCACAGAAAAACAAACGCGCCAAAATAGTGCATTGCGCCTAGACTTTTCTTTTCGCGGCCAAACATTAAAAAAGTAACGGTCGCTAATAAAATCGGAATTACCCATTTTGCCCAACCGGCAATTGAAGCTAGAGCTTTGGCTAGATACGGACCAACTGAGCCGGCACTATTTAATAAGCTTAAAAACAAGACGGCGGAAATAACAAACATAAGCACCATGAAGATGCTTCGTTTAACATCCGGATTTAGATGAAAATTCGGGAGTGATATATAATCGAGAGCGCTTTTCTGTTTTCGTCTTGCCATACTGTATGATTCTAGTATAACACAGCAAAACCCAAATAAAAAAGCCTGACTTTTATCAGGCTTTTTTAAAACTTATAATGAGCATTTAAGCGGGTGTCATTGTGAGATAGTTACATGCCATATCCCTAATTTGTCCGATTGTTGTATTAGGAGTAATTTCATCATTTGGACTAAAATCAAAATGGTGTGCTTCTTCAAGCTCGTATTTCAAATTTGTAGTCTCCAAAGAATCAACACAAAGATCCTTCAGCGTCGCTTTTTCTTTTAGTTTAACGAGTTCATTCTCTTCACCATTGAAAATTTGATATAGGAAAAAATTATGAATGGTTTCCCAAACATTTTCTTCTATTCTCGACATTTATTCACCTTTAAGTTTAAGTATTATTATTTGAAAGAATTATTCATAATTAAGCCATAGCTAGCGAAAAAAGTCAAGAGTTATCCACATCTACTTGTTTTTTATAGGCATGGTATAATTATGCTTAGAAAGGTCGATTGTGCATTCACATTTTGTATCAATCACTTATATTTCTATGTTACATAAAATAGCGCACATCCTTCTTATCATCGGTGGTCTTAACTGGCTACTTATCGGCCTCTTTAATTGGGGCGTCGGTGATATTCTAGGGATGACCCTAACAAGAATCGTTTACATTTTGGTCGGTTTGGCAGCTCTGTATGATCTCTTCACTGTTAAGAACTGCAATCGTTGCAGTGGTGATAAGATGGCCAAACCAGCTTCACCAATGGCTTAAATTGATTTTAAAAAAACGGCCCTCTACTCCATGCTGAGGGCTGTTTTTTATTTTTAATTTTAATTATAGCTTGGTCCGCGTTCGGCTATTTCTAACACATCATTAACTCTCCGCGCCAAAACAAACATAATACTGGAAAGACGGTTTAAAAAAGCTTGAATTTCCGGCGTCACTTCAATGGCCAAGACTGTTCTCTCTACTCTTCGCGCCATAGCTCGTCCAACATCCAACATCGCACTTAATTCACTGCCCCCCGGAATCGTAAAATTTTTTCTTGGTATTAATAATGATCCAAGTTCCGCAATCCACGCTTCAACTTCATCTTTCATTTGCGTCGTTACTTTTTTATCAGAACCTCCCAACTGCGCTTGCAGAATAAATAATTGTTCTTGCAAACGAATTAAAATAGTGTACACTCCAGTATTAATTTCAACTTTCGAATTTTTTTTGGCGTGTATCGAGCATAAACCCAACCAACAGTTAAATTCATCAACTGTTCCAAGTGCTGCAAAAACTGGATCTTGTTTAGAGATACGATCAGAGCAACCGAACAGCGTGGTTGTTCCGCCATCACCTTTGCCCGTATAATACATATTTTATATTTCGCAGGTTCCACCAGCGCACGCTAATTCTCTCTTCATTTCCGTTTCGTCCGCCATTTCGTATGTTACAATTTTCGAATAATCTAAATCTTTAAACTTTTTTAACATTTCCTCAAAACGAGTACTATCAATCTCTTCATACGGTGCTAATTGATAGACGTGATTGGAGCGCGGTAAAAAGGAAAGACCGCCAATAATATCCCAATGTTCATAAACCCAGTTGGCGACCGCTAACCACTCATTCTCACTAACCGAGACCGTGACCGAAGGATTATGCTCTGTATATAATTCTTTAACTTTTTTCCAGTGCGTTAACATATCAAGGGCGGACAAATCATCTTTGTAAATCGAACCTTCTGGGGCTTTAATTGGAAATTCAAAAACATAGGTTGTCGCGCTGCCAAAAGCTTGACCGACTTCCGGCTGATATGGCAAACCTTGGTCGCGTAACATTTTAAATAATGAATCTGTGGCCGAAATTCTAACGCGACGAATATAATACTGCGCGTGACGAGGATGCATACCGGAAGCGCAATCTACTAGTTGCGAAACAGTACCCGAAGGCTTAACGCAGGTAATACACGTTGAAGGATTTTTCTTCATGCGCTTGGAATAATCAACATTGGCAACAATGGCTGCAGCTTTTAATTTCTTTAGTACTTCATCTTTGCGTACCTCCGGACAATCCCACTGACCGGTAATGGAAACTCCCAACAACCGTTCTTCTTCACAATTTTTTTGCCATTCTTTAGACAAGAAAGGAAAATGCGTTAAGGAAGATTGATACGTACCAATTAAGGTCGCCAGTTTAACTTTTTGTAATAAGCTTGCTTCAGTGTCTTCCGGGCGCGCCACAACCTCTGATAGGTTACAAAACTGTTTTGATTGCAAAATAATTTCTCCGCACGGATTAGTACCAATCGAACCAATGATGTGTTGTCCGCTGGCATCAAAATATCCTTCATGTTCGCGCAAGACTTTTAATCTTCGTTCTGGCAGAGTTTTAACTAATGAACCGCGATTAAAAATTCCACGTTCGCCTGAGCCTGATTTAATTAAGGCGGTCCATTCATCTAAAAATTCTTCGCTCGTAGGTTTTTTTAAATACACGGCCGAATTGTTCGCGAGTGAGCGTTGTGGTTCAGTAACATAAAACTGTCCTTTTTTCGCATCGCGAATTTCATTGTCATCTAAATCAGATAACGAGATCATGGCGCTACGACGAACGCCACCGGCCACGACACAATCACCAATCATACAAATAATATCGTGCAAATCAATGTTGCGTAAACGCTTACCCTGACGACCTAACATTTTTCGTCGCGTAAAATCTAATAAGCGCATCAAGGGCTCAGGACCGGAACTTTTTCCGCCCATGGTTTTTAACCTCGCGCCAGCGGGGCGAAGCAAGGAATAATCAAATTCAACATCTGATCCAGCCGCCCACGTTTTCATACCAAGTACTAACGCATTAGCCCAACCGTCTTTAGAGTCTTCAACTGTATGGCGAGACAACATTTTTCCAGTTTGGATTTCAATTTGCGGGAAGCGTTGTACATTTTGACTTTCTACCGACCAACCGACGCCCGTGCCGCACATGGAAATATACATAATTTCCGCCAAATCCTGAAAACTTTGCGGCGCAATATAGGAACAATTATAAGCACAAACATTGGTATGACGCGCGGCATTACCGGCAAACTGCAATAAACGCATGGAAGGCATAACATCTTGGCGTAAAATCGCCGCGGTTAATTCCTTATATTCTTCTTCGGAAATTGCCGCGCCGATATTTTCTTTCATAAAACCAATATAGCGATCAACGGTTTCCACCCAGGTTTCTCTTCGTTGTTCATCTTCAATCCAACGCGCGTAGGTTCGATAATAAATAAATTCCGATAAGGTGTTTTTAAAATACTGTTTGCTTTCGGTCGCTAATTTTTTAACATGTTCCGGCACAGTACCTTGCTTAACGCGCACTTCGGCTCGTTCGTTACGATATAAAATATAAGCCTTGGCAACTTTTGGAAAATTATTAACCATCAATTCTTCTTCAACAATATCTTGAATCAATTCCACGGTCGGCATGAAATTGTCTTCATTAGAAACTTTTCTCAATTTAATTAAATCTGCCAAAACTTTTTTAGCCACCGTTTCCGCAAAACCATTTATTTCTTCGCCGGTCGCCGCAAAAGCCTTAGTCACGGCGCTCTCAATTTGATTAAGATCAAACGCAACTATTTTCCCGTCGCGCTTACGTATTTGTTCAATCGTTGAAGAAAATGGTTTGATCATAAACTTGTTTTATTAATTTCTAATTTTTTTATTAAAAAAAATTCCAAAGCCGGATTACTGACCAAAAACGTATAGACAATCGGACTAAGGACCAAGGCAAAGCTGACGTTACCAATTAAGTGATACAGAGTGAAAGGAATTTGCCCGAGTAGCGCGGCAATAAAACTTTGACCAAAAAATAACGGACCAATTGTTAAACCAGTAACAGTATCATAAATAATAGTAGCAATAACAGCATTAATTACGTAATGCACGGCTGTACTCTTGCGATTTTTAAAATACCAAACGGAGAATAACGCCAGCGATCCGTAAGCTGACGCGGTGATGATAGTCCAGACACCAACTTTATTAGTAATCACGTCGTACAAAACAATATTTAAAAAAGCAAACATAAAAGCGGTACTAAAACCAAATCTTTTAGCAAACGGCATTTGCATGGCTAAAATTGGTTCTATGTTTGCCGGTCGAAAAGGAATCAAACGAAGAAGAATGGAAATAGTCCAAGCAAGAATGAATTTTGGCCAGTTGCGGAACTGTCGGTCGAGAGACATGACAGACATAGTTTTATGTGTTAATTTAGTAGTGTCGCGTTGCGTCCTCCATTATAGCACGTGTTTTTTCGAGACACAACATATAGTGTCTAAAGACTTACTTTAGCTACCATATACTATGAAATCAGCCATTTTCCTTAGGAATTCAATAGAGTCTTTTCTCTACCAACAGCTCGCCAAACCGCTCTTCTTTTTAGCTAAACCTGAAGCTATCCACAGGCAGATGATTGGCTTTGGTAAAAGTCTTGGCGCACATCGTTTTGGTCAAGCTTTAACAGCGGCTTTTTTTAACTTTAAAGATTCATCGCTTGAACAAAATATTCTTGGTATACATTTTTCTAATCCAATCGGTTTGGCGGCTGGTTTTGATAAAAATGGAGCACTAACTTCTATTTTAGGTTCAGTTGGTTTTGGTTTTATGGAAATTGGTTCAGTAACCGGAGAACAATGCGATGGTAATGAAGGCGAACGTCTATGGAGATTAAAAAAAGATAAGAGTTTAATTGTAAATTACGGCTTAGCCAATGACGGCGCCGAAGCTATTGCAAAGCGTGTCGCTATAAGTTATAAAAGTATTCCTGTGGGCATTAGTATTGCCGCCACCAACAGTCAAAAAACCGCCGATGAGCTCGGGGCAATTCGCGATTTTACCAAAGCCTATGCAATTTTTGCTCGAGAAAATATTGGAGATTATTTTACAATAAATATTAGTTGTCCTAATGCTTTTGGTGGCGAGACATTTTTAAAAGCTGACAGACTTGAGCATTTATTAAAAACTATTACTGAAGCAAAAAAATTATATCATTCCACTAAACCAATCTTTCTTAAACTCGCCGCTAATCTTAATGAACAAGAACTTGATGATATTATTGTTGTCGCTCGACGATATACTATTCACGGATTTATTTGTTCTAATTTACAAAAGATACGGCCAACTCATTTACGAAATAAACCTCAAGGTGGTTTGAGTGGAATGTCAGTACAAAAAATTTCCACGGAACTTATTCGCAGTCTCTATAAAAAAACCAAAGGAGAATTTATAATCATTGGTGTTGGCGGGATTTTTTCCGCGGCTGACGCTTACGAAAAAATAAAAGCTGGAGCAACTCTGCTCCAGCTTATTACTGGCATGATTTATAATGGTCCGCAATTAATTTCTGAAATAAATGCTGGTTTAGTAGAATTATTAAAAGCTGACGGCTATACACATATCAACCAAGCTATTGGAAAAGATTCTATTTATAATAACTCTTAATCTGGAAGAGGAAGTATAAACCAATGGCAGTGCCTAGTAATTGCCAAATAAAATTTCCAATCGTATAGGCCGAAAAAAGTGCATAGACGGCTGAAATAATATCAGAATAATAAATTAATCTCCAACCCTTCAATTGATGTTTTTGTAGACCAGGAAAAGCCATAATCATCAAAATAACCTGTACTAATAACACAATTAAGCCAATATAATAGCGGGAACTAAAACCGTACCCGGCGTACATACCCATCGTAGTCACAAATGATCCCAAACCAAACAACGCAAAAATTGCCGGCAAAGAAAGGACGATAATAATCAAAGTAACCCACGGGGTAATTTTGACAAGTGTCTCCTTTACTTTAACTGGGAGCTGATACGAAATTTTTTTCGTAAACAGATCCTCTAAATATTTTTCTAGCTGATCCATACATGTTAATTAACGGGTAAATCCCGTACTATACGTATAGCATGGGCAAGTAAATATGTTACAATGGTTTATATGAAACGCTTTTTTACTTATAACTTTATAGTTCTTTGCCTACTTCTTGGTTTGACGCCAAGCGTTTTTGCCGCTACGAAAAATCCTGGCCAAGTACCAATCTTAATGTTTCATTATATTAGAGACTATCATAATCCACGTGATCCTGTTGGTAATAATCTATCAATTTCGCCAAAAGAATTTGTAAAAATTCTTGAGCAAATAAAAAAACTGGGTTACAACACTATCACTTTTAAAGACATACAAAGTGGTACAATGCCGGCTAAACCAATTATTTTGACTTTTGATGATGGCTATGAAGATTTTTATAGTGCCGCCTTTGGAGAATTACAAAAACGTCAGATGAAAGCTGTGGCTTATATTATTGTTGGCGCCATTGGTACGCCGCATTATATGAATCTAGAACAAATTAAAACAATTGCCGCTTATGGCATTGAAATTGGCGGACACACGTGGACTCATCCTAACTTGCCAACTCTCAGTGCCGCCAAACAACATATTGAAATTTTTAATTCAAAAAAATATTTAGAAACAGCTTTGGGACAAAAAATTATTAGTTTTGCCTATCCTTCCGGTAAATATAATAACCTAAGTATTAATGAAGTAAAGCATTCGGGCTATTTATTTGCTGTCACTACACATCCTGGACTTGCTCATTTTAATTATGATTATACGTTATATCGCTTACGAATATCACCTGGCGTTGATGTTGCTAAACTTCTTATAAATACTAAAACTGTGCTAAAATAAAAGGGAGTTAATTAATAAAATATATGGAAAAAATTTTAAAAGAATTTGTTTCTAAGGAAAAGAGAAGTTTTAAATACCGTATTGGTCAGGCTATCGCTTCCTCTTTATCTGGCTTTATTGCCGGAATTATTGTAACTTTGATTATTATTTTTGCGTTGTGTGACGTGGCATTGAAAAATTAAAATGCGCGTAAATAATTAAACTAAGTAAAGCAGCAAAAAAACACCAAACAGAAGCAAATGTAATTGCGTAAAAATAATAAGCAATACCTAGAAAGATAATGGTGGCGATGCCTAAAAGACGAATCATCTTATGGCTAGAAAAAAGGGTGCTGACACAGGTAGCAGTGATATAAAAGACCGCCTGTAAAGAAAAAGGTAAATGAAAAGAATAACACAGATATTGAATACTGTTATTGATAATATGAGATGAAACAGGAAATAAAATAATTAACGATAACAAATAAAAACCAACGCTCGTGCCTAAAACTGCACAGATTATAATTACTTTTTTTCGCCATAGTACGGTTTCAACAAGTAAGATGGTAATCGGAACATAGATTGGCCAAAACGCATAAGCAAAAACTGCAAAACTATAAGTCGCGATACTATTAAGAAACGGCATTGCCCAATTAAATGACAACCATACTACTCCTTCAATTAATTGTTGAACACCAAAAAAAAGAGGAATCAAAGCTAAAGGGATTTCTCTTTTCTTTTTGACTTTTTTTATGGTTACAACACCGGTGGCTGTCAAAACTGTGCCAGCAATAAAACTAGCCGGTGCGGAAAAGCACATACATCAAAATTTATTTCTTTTTCTTGGCTACTTTTTTAGCCACTTTTTTTACCTCTACAATCTTTTTAACTTTTTCAGTAGCTGGTTTAGTCGCCAATAAACGCATAATGTCATCAAGCTTGGCGTTTAAAGATTCAAATTCTTTTTTATATTGATCAACTTGGGCCGGTCTAAAGGCAGGCTTATTATCAAAACGCGGTCGGTCAGAATGTGGACGATCCGAAGAACTTTTTTTACCAAAACAATCAGAGCAGTACACCGGCTTTGAGCCATTGGGCTTAAAGGGTACTTGGCATTCTTTGCCACATTCGGCACAGGTGGCACTAAACATTTGTGGACGGTCGCCGCGATCATGATCTCGGCCTCCGCCAAATCCGCCGCCTCCGCCAAAACTCTTTTTGCCGCCGAACTTATTGCCTCGTTGATTAAAATTTCCCATATAAATCGATATTAATAATTACTAAAAGCTTTTCAATATCTACCATAGCACAATAGTTGATTCTCGTATATCTTCCCTTAATACTCTTTACAAAATTAATATTTCATGATAAGTTAATAAATAAATTTGTTCATAAAAAACATAATAAAGGGGAAACAAAAGATGAAAAAAATATCTTTTTTGACACTTATTTTAACGGTTATATTAGTATGCAAACTATGCGGATGCTCAAGCGCCGATCTCAACAGAACTGCAGGAGATGTGATTGCTAACAGTGGCCAAGAAGAGTTGATTCTTGCAGACACGATACAAACCACTGATGTGATGAATCACCTCAGTGAAAATATGACTGGAGCAAAATGGAACGCACTAAACAAAGCCATTGATGCTAACTTTAGATTGGGGTTAAATTTTTTTCAAACAGAAACAATAATTCCAACTACTGCGGTCATTGTTAAAATCAAAAATCGTTCTAATGATAAAATTGGCGATCACGTAAGTATCAGCCAACTTTTTACAGATTTAGATTTTAACCCTTTGCATCTTTTTAA
>CAYRGL010000012.1:0-10488 GCA_964423915.1 uncultured Gammaproteobacteria bacterium
GTATTGTTATTGTTAATTATAAAAGTAAGGGTTTAACTCTTAATTGCATTAAAGCAATCGAAGAAGCTTCGTTTGCGGATTTGCAATATGAAATTATTGTTGTTGATAATAATTCCGGAGATAATTTAGGAGAAATTTTAGCCTGGCAGTATCCGAAAGTTTTATATATTCAAAACGAACGAAATTTTGGTATGGGCGCCGGTAATAATACCGGCTTAAAACGAGCGCGTGGTCATTATGTTGTGGTTATGAACCCTGACACCTTAGCTTTTAAGGATACGTTTATTCAATTGCATCAGTTCATGGAAGAAAATCCAACGGTGGGGATCGCCGGACCAAAGCAATATAATCCCGATAAAAGCGTTCAAGATTCATGTTACCGTTGGCATAATTTAATTACACCGATTTTACGTCGAACTTTTTTGGGAAATTTAGGAGAACAGGAACTCAAACGTTTTATTATGGCCGATTACGATAAAAAAAAGCCGCGCGATGTTGATTGGCTTTTGGGTTCATGTTTATTCATACGCACTAAGGCCCTGAAAGATGTTGGCATGTTTGACGAACGATTTTTTCTGTATTTCGAAGACACGGATTTGTGCCGTAGATTTTGGAAAAAACATTGGCGCGTAACCTATGTGCCACAAGCACAGATTATTCATAATCATAATCGCGAAAGTGCCAAACAACCCTGGTTTACTTTCTTCTTACACCAAGCGACCCGACGACATCTTGGTTCGTGGGGAAAATATATTGTGAAGTGGGGGTTAGCTACGCCCGACTCTCATTAAAGAGCAAAACGATATAAACCAAATTTTCCTTGGTATTGTCCAAGGCTAAAAAGATATTTTTCATCCGCTGAGACTGCCAGTCCGGCGGTATTTTGTAATGAAGAAAAAAGAATGATGTAGGGAACTCTACCTTGAGAATATAAACGAATTGAATCCGTCAAAGCGACAATAATACTGGAACTTTTTTGTAAGGTTTTAACGGCGACAATTGGTGAACCAAAGCGAGTTAACAACGTATCATTATTATTTCTATCCCAGCGTCGTAACTCAAGTTGCGTGCCATACACAATACCGTTGTTGATCCATTCGCCGGTATTAAAATCATTAACCGCTTCAACAAGTCGCGGAGTTGGGAACAAGAGCAATGGTTCATCAATAACGTACAAAGTATTATTACTATACAAACAAGGTAGCGGAGAACCATTAAGCACAAAATGATTGTGCTCTCCGTTTAGAGCTAATATTTTTAAATTATCGCCGAGTGAACCAATATACAATGTTTCTTTATGTGAGCTGGACTGCGTAATGATGTAGGCTTTGTTACTATAGACTTCAAAGTCGCTAATTATTTCGTTGCTAGGGATTTGTTCCAAATCAAAACGGTTGATACTTTGTGTAATTGTTGAATAACTTATAAGACTTCGTTGTTGACTGGCCCAAATCGTTGAAGCATCAAGTGAATCCCAGCGAAAAAGATTAAAATTTGTATTGGCGACTTTATTTAAATCAATAAAACTTTGATCTTTGCGGTTAATAATTAACGACGCCAAAGAAATATATTGTTCATCAGTTGACCATTGAATTGCATTAAGTTTTGTCTGGTCAGGAATAGTAACTGTGTTGAGTGAGGCGTCGCTTATAGTAGCAAAATCAACTTTCCCTTTTTCGGCAATTGCAAAATAGTTATCGCGCGGCGATGCTGCGCCAATTTTGGAATTAGTAGCAAGCACCAGTTGTGGTTGATCTTGTTTAAATAAATGAATGACATTAAAGTTAATCGCTTCATCTGGTTGTAATGTAAATTCTTCTTCCCACGGCCAATAACCGGCTAATTCAAGGCGAATTTTATGATCGCCAGGCGCAATATCTTTAATACGGGCGCTGGTTGTTAAGGTTGTCGTGCTACTTAAAAAGCCAGCCTGAAGAGGCTGACCATCAAGAAGAATTGAAGCTTTGCGCGGCTGAGAGTCAATTAAAATAGTACCGGTTTTTTGTAAACTGAAACGATACCAGTTAATAGTGTGTCCGGTAGCATAGAGTAAGACCACGGGAACCAAAATGCAAAAGATAAGAACGAAAAAGGCAAAAAGAATTCGTCGTGAGGTTAAGGACATATAAATTATTCGCTGCGTACAATATCAAGTCCAATAGAGGCCAAGCGTTCTTCAACATGTTCGTAACCGCGTTCAATTTGATAGATGTTATCAATTTCAGTTTTACCACTGGCAATGGCACCAGCAATAATCATGGAGATTCCGGCACGCAAATCCGGTGAAGTAAGAGAACGACCACGAAGAGGAGTCGGACCCTGAATTACTACGCGATGCGGATCGCACATTGTTATGTTAGCGCCCATTTGCGTTAACATGTCGGTAAAAAGTAAACGGCGCTCATAAATAGTTTCGTGAATTAATGACGTGCCGTTGGCTTGAGTCATTAAAACAGTAAACGGAGATTGTAGATCAGTTGGAAAGCCGGGATATTCATGAGTTTTTAAATTATACGCAGGAATTTCTTTAGGAACTTTGGTAATTTTTAAATAGTCAGCGCCGCGTTCAAATTCAATACCTAATTTGGTAAAAATAGCGAGTAATGATTCAACGTGATCAGGACGACAATTTTTAATAGTTAGTTCAGAGCGTGTCGCGGCCGCTAAAATAGCAAAGGTTCCGGTTTCAATACGGTCAGGAATAATAGTTGTTTCGCCGCCGGCCAAAGAAGTAACGCCTTCAATAATAATTTTTGGAGTTCCTGCACCGCTAATGCGCGCGCCGCGTTGATTTAAGTTTTCCGCTAGAAATTCAACTTCAGGTTCCATGGCGCAATTATTTAAAATAGTTGTACCCTTGGCTAAGACTGCCGCCATAATCATATTTTCAGTACCGGTAACAGTCACTACTGTGAAAAAATAGGAACAGCCCTTTAATTCTTTGGCGTTGATATGATAAAAATTATCTTTATATTCAACCTCGGCACCCAAAGCAATATAACCGTTAATAAATTGATCTATAGGACGAAGACCGGCACCAATAACGCAACCACCAGGATGAGGAAAAATCGCTTTTCCAGTGCGCGCTAAAATAGGTGCAACAAACATTATTGAAGCTCGCAGCTTATTAGCAAAACTTGCTTCAAGAGTTTGTTTAGGATCCTTGGGCATACTGAGGATAAGAGCATTGTCACGTTTTTCAACTATTCCGCCGAGATCAGTAAATAGTTCAAGCGAACGTTTGCAATCCTCAATTTCCGGAAGATTATGAATGATAAGCGGCTCAGAACTTAAGATCGCCGAAGGTATAATTTTAAGGGCTGCATTTTTAGCGCCGCCAACAAAAATTTCTCCTTTGATTTTTCTTCCGCCTTGTATAATAAATTTAGCCATAGACCTTCACTACTATAGCTTATTTTCAATATTTTTTCAATTGTCGGGCGGCTTAGTAATATGCTACAATGTGATGTATATGTCATATCAAAATAACCCCCGTTCGCCATGGCGAACCCTCATTTCTATCGTGCTTGTTTTAGCGTTAGTGGCCGGTGCTTTTATGGCCGGTGTCCGTGTTAACAGTCAAGTGTCGTGGTCTCAAGCCTTTAATGTTTTTGACGGCAAAGTCTTAAACAAACAAACCGTGAGCAAGGACGTTGATTTTTCTTTGTTTTGGGAAGTGTGGCAAACCCTTAAACAAGACTATGTTGATCAAGGTCAACTGACTGAAAAAAAATTGTTTTATGGTGCCTTAAGCGGTATGGTCGCTTCAGCTGGTGATCCCTATACTGTTTTTATGAATCCCGAAGAAGCGAAACAGTTTCAAGATGATTTATCTGGAAGTTTTGATGGAATTGGTGCGGAAATTGGTTTACGAAATAATATCGTCACTATTATTGCGCCGTTAGAAGATTTACCTGCCGCTAAAGCCGGAGTTCGCGCTGGAGATAAAATTTTTGCTATTGACGGCAAGAGTGCGGCTAATTTGTCAGTGGAAGAAGTAGTGCAAAAAATTCGCGGGCCAAAAGGCACACAAGTTACTTTGACCTTGATTCGTGATAAAGAACCAAAACCGATTGAAATAAAAATTACTCGAGATACGGTGGTGGTAAAAAGTGTGAAGTATTCGTATGACGAGAAGAATCAAATATTTACCATTAAAATAACTAATTTTAACAGTGACACTGAAGGCTTATTTAACGAAGCCGTGCAGCAAGCGCTTATTAAAAAACCAAAAGGAATCATTCTTGATTTACGTAATAATCCCGGCGGATATTTAGAGACAGCAGTGACGGTAGCCAGCGCTTGGATTAAAGATGGAACTATTGTCAGTGAGCAATTCGGTGACGGCAAAAAGATTGATCATGCTGCCACCGGCTCTGCCCCGTTAGCGGGCATTCCAACGGTTGTCTTGGTTAATCAAGGAAGCGCCTCAGCTTCAGAAATTGTTTCCGGCGCCCTTAAGGATGATGGTAAAGCAATGTTGATTGGAGAAAAAACCTTTGGTAAAGGTTCAGTCCAAGTGTTACGTCAATTAAGCGACGGCTCGGTAGTTAAAGTCACAACGGCTAAATGGCTAACTCCAAAAGGCTATAATATTAATGAACAAGGAATCCAACCAGATAAAGCTGTAGATCGCAGTGAACAAGACATTGAACAAAATCGTGATCCGCAAAATGATGCCGCGATCCAACAATTGCTACACCCCGGTAAATAAGTATGCGTACGAAGCGGCCACAAGGTTTTACCTTAATTGAAATAATAGTGACCGTGACCATCATGGCCATTATTATGAGTATCGCCGCCAGCGGTTTTAGTCGACAAAATTCAAAATCAAACTTAAGTTCCGCAGCTGAAGCAATGGCCAGTAATTTTCGTTCAACTGCTTTATCGGCTTTGAATTACGAACAATTTCAATTGCAAAGTCCAGGTTCGTGGGGAGTGTATATTGATCCCGTGTCCAATAGTTATACACTATTTGCCGATTTGAATAGTAATGGAAGTTATGACAATAATGAGAAATATAAAACCGTTCAATTAAGTAAAAATATTTCAATTGCCGCAATTAACTTTAACAGTGCTGGATTTGCAGTTGGCACTTTGCTTTATACTGCAGGTTCGGCGGCCGCGTCTTTTTCTGGAACTGCTATTGTATTGGGGACTGGTGATTTACAAATTCAACTTAGTGATGCCGTTACGACGGCAACTGAAAGTGTGTATGTTAACAGTTTTGGCGCTGTATATACGCAATAACATGTTAAAAAAAATACCAACAACTGAACGAGGCTTTACCTTACTTGAAGTGGTGGTGGCAATCGGTTTATTAATTATGGTTTTTGGTGGAGTAACTGGTTTGGCAATTTTAAATAGTGAAGCTGGAAAATCTTCAAAAAATAATTTAGTTGCCGCTTATTTAGCCAAAGAAGGACAAGAATTAGTTCGCTACAAACGAGATTTAAATTATATTTTATTGGTTTCTCCTTTTTCGAGTATAGCGACTGAATCGGATGGAGCAGTACTTTATTTTACGATTAATTATGATGGGACTGTTGCGGCGGTGTCGAGCCCCGATGTTACTCTAACCACCGCACTTGGTAATACCGGTTCGGTATATGCTCAAGGATCAGGGACAGCTTCAATTTTTCACCGGCTAGTAACAACAACCTATCATGCCGCAGCCGGAGTGTTGCCAGCGCGTATTGATGTGAAGGTTGATGTCTATTGGAAAGAAGATACTAAACAAAGTACCTACACGTTAACGAGCGAGTTAACTGATTGGAGATAATATGAAATTTTTAAAGACTATACAAAACGGGTTTACATTGTTGGAGATAATGATCGCTGTTAGTTTGTTTGTAACAGTAATGCTTATTTCTACAACCATGCTGGTTCGGGCAATTGATAGTCAAACTCGTTCAATAAATTCACGCGCCTTACAAGAAAATTTAAATTACGCTTTGGCGTATATGAGCTATGAAGCGAGTGGCGCTTTGGTTGATCCGACTTCGTGTTCAGTAGTTGGTTGTTCTGACGCAACACAGTTTTTTTGTAGCTATACTTCCAATACAAAGTTAACGTTTAAAGATGCTAACAGTTTGTGCGTTACCTATGACATTAAAGTTGATACTAATGGAGTTTCTAGGTTAGAAATGAAACGCAGCACGACAAGTGCGTATCTGACACCGCCGACAATACAAGTCACTGGACTAAAATTTAATACTGGTAATACAACAGATCCGACCTATCCGATTGGTGAAGTAACTATTTCGATTATTGGGCAAACGCTTAACGGCCAAAATTATCCAGAAACGTTGCAAGCACAAACAACAATCGCCACAACTCCTTAAGATATGAATATTTCTAAGACAATTTTAAAAAATAATAAAGGCATGGCTTTGGTTATCGTTTTAACGGCGAGTTTTATTGTTTTGGTAACAATCAGCGTTGGTGCTGTTATGTTGGCTGCAAATCTAGATAAGCTGGCAAGCGTAGTCAATCGCAATAAAGCGGACGAAAATATTCAAAGCGCTTTTGAACGAGTACGGTCAATGGAGAAAATTAATAATACATATCTAAGTGGTTGCAATACGGGTGATTGTATTAATACGAGTAATGCCACCTGTGGTGGCTGTGCTAAAACTATAGTTGATCTTGGAAATGGTAATCAACAAAAAGTTCAAATTACTTCAATAACTCAACCACAAGCTAGCGGAGGAATAGGAACCTATGTTGCTGGCTCTGTTAATATTTTAGTAACGGGTTTATATAAAAATCTAGCTAAGCAAAAAAGTTTTAGCGTTTGTCTTAATTATTGTGCGGTGGCTGGTTATAATTGTGGTTCCAATGGTTGTAATGGTAGTTGTGGTATTTGTACTGCTCCTAATACCTGCGGCGGCGGTGGATTAACCGGCGTCTGTGGTAACACTCCGGTTTGTCCTAATGATGTCTCGCAAGAATGTAATAGCGCCTGTAATAACGGAGATAGTTGCGGCGGAGGTACGGTAGTTGATAAAACAAATCATGTCGTCGCCGTCTTAGGAGGTTGTACAACAACCGCAGGTGTGGGCTGCGGAGGCGGAGATGATAGTCTTACTTTGGCTTGGGACACAGGAACCTTGGCCACAACGAGTGCCACTGATGCTAATGATGGACGAAATAATGCGACGACCTTGCGTACCTTGGGTGGCGGTACGATAAACGCGGAATTTGCCGCCGTAAAATTTTGCGATGACTTAAGTTTTGATAGCTTTATCCATTGGTATATACCGTCTTCTAATGAATTAGCTTCTCTCTATACGGCTTCGACTAATGGTTGGATAGCTCATTACGCAAAAAATCAATATTGGTCCTCGACCGAATCATCAAATAAAAATGCCACTGAGGATAATTTTAACGGTGGCAGCTCTGGCGCGGCAAATAAAGCTACGCCATTATATATTCGATGTTTACGTAGATTTTAATCATGACTAAACAAGAAGCTCACAAACGAATACAAAAATTAAGAGAGGAAGTTAAGCGACATAACTATCTCTATCATGTGCTAGATAAACCAGAGATTTCTGACGCGGCTTTGGATAGTTTAAAAAATGAATTAGTAATATTAGAACGAAAATTTCCCGAGTTTGTCACGGCTGACTCGCCGACGCAACGAGTTGGCGGGCGAGCTTTGAATAAATTTCCAAAAGTAAAACATAGTACACGCATGATTTCTCTTTTTGATGCGTTTAGTGAGCAAGAAATGAAAGAATGGGAAGAGCGTGCGGTAAAAATTTTAGAGCAAAATAAAAAATCTCGTCGTGATATTAATTATTATGCCGAATTAAAAATGGATGGTTTGGCGGTTAGTTTACTATATCGCAAAGGTATTTTGGTGCGCGGTGCCACGCGCGGCGACGGTCAAGTTGGAGAAGATGTCACGCAAAATATTCGCACCATCAACACAATTCCACTCTCTTTACGTTTGCCGAATGTAGCAGAGTTAAAAAAAATTGGCTTGGCAGATTTATCCGCTAAAATTTTAAAGCGCATTAGTGAGGGAGAAATAGAAATTCGCGGCGAAGCGATTATGACCGAAGCGGTACTAAAAAAATTAAATGTTGAGTATAAAAAACAAGGCAAACCGTTGTTGGCAAACTCGCGTAACGCCGCCGCCGGTTCGATTCGCCAACTTGATCCAGCGATGACGGCCGAGCGTCAACTGGATTTTTATTGTTATGATATCGCTACGGATTTAGAAATTATGTATCATGACCAAGAGCATGAATTAGCAAAATTATTGGGTTTTAAATCTTTATCCGCCAATGCGCGCTGCAAAGATTTAGCAGAGTTGATTAAGTTCCATCATGGCTGGGAAAAAAACCGAACTAAGCTACCTTTTGAATGCGATGGAGTTGTCGCAGTTATTAATGATACACGATTATGGTCGATACTTGGTGTTGTTGGCAAGGGGCCGAGATATATGATGGCGTATAAGTTTGCCAATGAACAAGGGACCACAAAATTACTGGATGTTGTTTGGCAAGTGGGACGAACAGGCATTTTAACGCCTATTGCTAAATTAGCGCCTGTACATGTTAAAGGCGTCACAATCAGCAATGCTACGCTTCATAATCTAGATGAAATCAATCGTTTAAAAATAAAAATAGGCGACACGGTTATTTTAGAACGAGCCGGCGATGTTATTCCAAAAGTAATCGGAGTTTTAGAAAAATTGCGTGATGGATCAGAAAAAATAATTAAAGTTCCAAGCTTTTGTCCGATGTGCGGAGCAAAAGTTACTAAGATTGAAGGAGAAGTAGCGTATCGCTGCGTTAATAAAAATTGTTATGCCGTAAATTTGCGACGCTTAATGCATTGGTCTTCAAAAAGTGGACTTGATATTGAAGGTTTGGGACCAAAAATTATTGAACAACTAGTAAAGGCTGGTTTGGTTTTAGATCCGGCAGATTTTTATACCTTAAGCAAAGATGATTTTTTGAGTCTGGAACGATTTGCGGAAATTTCTGCAAATAATACTCTTAACGCGATTACCGCGTCGAAAAAATCACAGCTTGAGCGTTTACTATATTCACTTGGTATAACGCATGTCGGCGAAGAGACGGCAATTTTGTTAGCACAACAAGTCGTACAATGGTCAAAGATGTTTAAGCAAAAATTATCTAATCCCGCTGAGCTAATTTTTATTTTTCAGAAAGTTACCAGGCAAGATTTAGAAACATTACCAGATGTTGGAATAAAAGTAGCAGCTTCTATTAAAGAATGGTTTGATAATAGTGCTAATCAAAAATTTCTTACCAAATTAAGTCGCGTCGGTTTTGAATTAATGTTGCCGGCTTTAGCCAAAAGCGGAAAATTACAAGGTAAATCTTTTGTTTTAACCGGAACCTTATCGCAATTGACCCGTGAGCAAGCAAAAGCTACAATTAGAAGACAGGGCGGAGAAATTTCCGAAGCGGTAAGTAGTAAAACGGATTTTGTGGTAGCTGGAGAAAAACCAGGAGCAAAATATGACAAAGCTCAAAAACTAGGTGTCAACATTTTAAACGAAACTGCTTTTATCAAGCTTATTTCTTAATATGAAAAAGAGAGAGAAAGGATTTACGCTAATTGAATTAATGGTAGTCGTGACAATTATCGCAATTTTATCTTCCTTGATTGTAGTATATTTTGGTACAGCGAAAATGACCGCTCGTGATTCACGTCGCTTGTCTGATGTTAAACAACTTCAACTGGCGCTTAAAATGTATTTCACGGATGTTGGTATGTATCCGACCTTAATTACTGCCGGTGCGTCAATTGCTAACGGTGGTACTAATTATTTATTGCGAGTGCCAGCAAATCCATCACCGCACACGGATAATGGTTGCCCTGATCAAGATTATCAATATACGCAATTAGAAAGTGGGGCACGTTACAGTTTAGGTTTTTGTTTAGGTGATATGACTGATGATTTGAGTGGTGGCATACACGTTGCGACAGCCAACGGAATTTTAAATTGTTCGACTGGTTATGTCGCGATTCCGGGCAGCTATACATTTAACACTAATGATTTTTGCGTCATGAAGTATGAAGCAAAATGTGCGACCACTGCGGCGCCAACTGTTGGTTTAACAAGTCCGGTTACTGCTAATAACACCTATAATAATACTTCTACAGCCTGTACTGGTTCCTATGCCCCTGTGTCAGTTTCTTCTGGCTATCCGATTGCAAATATTAGTGAAGCAACTGCTGCAACCTATTGCCAAAATATTGGCGGACATTTAATGACTAACGCCGAGTGGATGACTATTGCGAGAAATACTGAACAAGTTGCGGCAAATTGGTCGAGTGGCACGGTGGGTACGGGTTATTTGAGTGTTGGAAATTACGGCGTGACTAATGCCATGGATGGAACAGCAGCCTACGGTTCCGGTGGCGCAACCTTTGATTTTAAACGAGCCGATACACTTTCAAGTACAGATACAATTAATGATATGAGTGGTAACGTGGCTG
>CAYRGL010000013.1:0-10353 GCA_964423915.1 uncultured Gammaproteobacteria bacterium
ATTTAGATTTTAACCCTTTGCATCTTTTTAAAAAAAGAAAGAAATAACAAATTTTAAAAAAGGCTCTATTAAAAATAGAGCCTTTTCCTTTAAGAAAAAATTAATTACCAATGGAAATACCTACCAAATTCTGTTGAGTAATGCCTAACGCCAATGATCGACAAAAATCAAGTAGCGTTTCTTTGGTTACTTTATGTTTATTGCCAGAAAAATCAACATACCAAATTTCTCCATGGCTTTGAACCTGAAGTAAAAATCTACCTTTTAATTTATTACCCAAGTTACCAGGAATTAAAGCTAAATTTTTATTAGATATACCAAGCGATAAAGTTCTAAAAATATCTAGAGCATTAGTAAGAGTTATTTCATGACGAAAACCATTAAAATCAACATACCACACTCTGCCATGATCTTCGACAGCTAATAATAATTTTCCTTTTAATCTATTAGAAAGAGTTTTGTTCACCGGATAGGTTATGGGCGGAATAGTTGGTGGAACAACAGGGGGAAGATAAATGATTGCAGGCGGGGTTGGCGGAGGCGGCGTAACAATAATTGGTGATGGTGGAATATATACACTTCCACCACTGCCCGAAGCTAAGATTGTTGGCGTTATTGAACTTGAATCAGCAGCAGTGAGCGATCCGCTCGTCGCATGCAAAGAAAAGGGTTGGGCGTCTCTGGTGGCAAGATATATAAGGTTACTAAAGTTAGCCACGCCACTAATGGCATTGACGGTGGTTGTTCCGATAAGTTGACCAGTGCCAGTAGCGAGTGTTAGCTGAATAGTTCCATTGTAGCTTACATCTCGCGAACCAAAAATATTTTGTGCTTGTACTACTGGTTGAGTTGTTAGTAACTGCCCAGAAGTAGAGCCGGCCGGCTGTGTGCTAAAAACTAGATGAGTCGCAGGACCGACAAAAGAACCGTTATTTAATATGGAAAAAGTTGTGGTGATATTATGTGTTGATCCTGTGGCATCAACCGCAGCACCGTCAGCAATAACCGTCCAGGGTCTGGTAGTAACAAAATCTCGAGTAGTTACTGTGTCAACAATATAGCGTCTAATTTTTGTGTGATGCACAACGCCACCATTATTTTCTGATGCATCATTATAAAACGTAGCATTGCCATTAACCGTACCAATATCAGTTTGAAAACCAAAAATAGTAAAATATGTAAAATTTGCTGAGTTATCATAAAATGAAGCATCGCCGTTTATGGTTCCAACATTTCCTGTTGTGTCATGGAAAAAAGCATTACCAAGAATTGTCCCAGAAAAGTTTCCAGATCCGTTATTAAACGTAGCGTCGCCTTCAACTATTCCGTTATTTTCTGCAAAAGTACCAAAAGCATTACTGCCTCCTCCGCCACCACCTATAATAATACCAAAATTGCGCTCATTGCCTCCGATAAACGTTGCATTACCAGAAACAGTTCCGGAATTTGTTGCACCATAATTAAAAATGGCGTCACCATTAAATGTTGCACCGTTGACCACAAAAACTTCATCAACACTAAAATCGGGTAAATGCAATGCTGGGTCAGATAGACCATTATCATTCCAATAATTTCCCAAATCTGTTGGCGATTGACTAACCGCATTATTAAAATAATAAGTATGATATCCAGCAATAAAAGACCCCGTACCCACTTTAGTAAACGTTGTGTTATTGTCAGCGTTCGCCGTACTTAAATCTACAACGACATTATCAGCAAGAATTGTCCACGGGCCGTCACTTAGAAAATCACGAGCTGGCGTTGTATCAGCAGTATAATAACGAGTTTTAGTATTATCCACTACTCCTAAATTTTCCGTTGTATCGCCATAAAAAATTGCTGTATTGATAATTTCTCCCTGATTTTGTGAATTATCATGGAAAAAAGCATTATGACCGAGTAAATTGTTATTATGAGAGTCGTCGTAAAAAGTTGCATCGCCATCAATTAAGTTGTTATTGAGGCTAGTGTCGTGAAATGTAGCATTACCAGTTACCTCTCCAAAGTTTACAGCATTAACACGAAAGGTTGCATCGCCGTTAAAAACACTGCCATCAGTAACCGTCACCTCATCGACATTAATATTAGGTAGTTGGGTTGCCGGAAACATTTCCTTACTATCAAACCAATAATTTCCTAGAGTATCTGGGGATTGATCAACGGCATTATTAAAATAATAAATAACCGGACCAATAACACTAAGGGGCGCTTCCTGAATATAACAAGTATCTGAACGAACATCACCTAGCGTGCCTGTTAAATCTGAGCATGCTGGATGTCCGGCCAACTGTCCATATTCTACAACTGTATAATTTCCCCCATAAACCTGAAAGGTATACGGATTAGCACAATCGTCATTAGCATATACATTTCCAGTATCATCATAAATATAATAATGAAAACCGGGATTAGAGCAATTTACAGTAATTGGCGTACTAACAGGCTGAGGTAAAGACGGCGTAAAGGTCAACGCAGCGTGAACTCGCGGTGCCCATACTATGAGCAACGCGAACGAAAGGACTAATAGTAAAGAGAATTTTTTCATAATAAATCTATATACTATGGTAATAATACTCTATTTCTTAGCTTTTGTCATATAAAATCTAGTATCTTTTTTTAGCGTATATTAAAAAGTATTTTATTTTAATTCTTGATACATCGTACTGAGTAGCCAAAATTTCTAACATTAAGTCCGCCATACATTGTATTAGATGGTAAACCAAATTCATTACCGGCCGAAAAGAAACTAGCAAACCAAGAGCGCGTAATATCCTCAAGGGTCGCTGACCAAAGATTAACACTAACGCCGTATCTGGTAAAAGTCCCATCCATATTGCGTATTCCCGAAGGGATAAGCGAAAAATTATAATCATCAGTTCCGTCCCAAGCAATAGGCAGATGAGTTGTACTGGCTTTTAATTTACCGCCAACACTAACGCAGTTGCAAGCGCCAGCGTCGCAATCTAAGCTACAACCAGGGTCACCATTGTCAGCTAAAATTTGCAGTTCACTAAAAGTGGGCAGATGCCAACCACTTGGGCAAATACCTTGATGTGGGTTATTTTCAACACAAGGAGAAGTATTAAGATGGTTATTGCAAGTTTGCGGGAAAGCCATAGCCGTATGCCATTGATACAAAGCGCCATCACTAAGACATTTAGCTGGATCATTATTATAACAATATTTTTCTGCACTCGTATTGCTAGCACTGGCTTGATTAGTGCTACCATCAACGCGTTGTCCAAAATTCAAATTTTGTGTCATCCAACATTGAGTACCAATTTGTTTTGTCGTGTAACTTTGATCATCACGCGAATCAACTAACGTATCACCGCAGACAAAGGGCACTAAAGCCGGAGAACTACTTGTACTACCAATTACTGTGGTAAAGGGATTGGCGCCAAGATTAAGACCGCAAGCAACTTGAACGCTCGTGACATTAGTTTTATTTACGAGTCCGATATTTCCTCTTAGATAACATTTTTGTGTGCTGTCATTTTGTTTAATACTCACATTATAGGCAGCGCCGTCAGCTAAACGTGTTAGAAAAGTAAAATTACTATTATCTCCGGGATTAATTGTAAGATCATCGCTATTATTATTTTGTAAAGTAACAGACTTGGAAATACCGGTGATGCTGCCGCCAATACTATAACCATTACTAACAGCAGGCGTTGTCTTTGATACTAGTGGAGTTATGTTATGAGAAATACTATTTTGCTGAGGAATTATTTTATTAATAATAGCTCTTGTGATTGGACCCAAAAATCCCCATAAAGGAACGATACCATGTGCTTCTTGAAATTTAATTAAAGCGGCCTTAGTCAGACGACCAAAAAATGTTGTTTCGTTTCCTTTAGAGCCAAAGCCTGAAGACGAAAGCGGAAAATTATTGTTATTAAGATATTTTTGTAGTTCTTTAACATCTTGACCAAAATTGCCATATTCAAGGTTATGGTTAAATATAAAAATATTGGCCTGAGCAATATGAGCAAAGCTCAACCAAAATAATAATAGAAAAAAAATTAAACCGCTAAAAAGTCTAAGTTTATTTAACATATTGATTATTATAGCACTTATATTACTCTACTTGAACTTTAATATCAGTTCGCTCGTGTTTAATTTTTAAGGTTAAAACTGTAAAGGCTCCAACAAAGACAACAATACTCGCCACTAGAAAAACATAACCATACGCATCAACTTGAGCTTTTAGGCTTATTAACGCAATATACTTTTGTATATCAAGCGGATTATGACTGTTTAAATTACTTAAACTATTAATCGCTAAAACATTAGAATTTGTTCTATTGGTTAGAATGGTTCCAAAAATAGCAATTCCGAAAGCTCCAGCGATATTTCTAGCTAACGCTAAAATTGATGAGGCAATACCGATTTCATGTTGGTCAACCACCGAAGCAATAATATTAGTTCGCTGTGCCATACCAAAACCAAGACCAAACGCCATAATTGATAAAGGAATAATAATATCAAGGGCTGTTGATTTTGGATCTAGAAAATATGAAAAAAGAAAAATGCCGATTGAAGCAACAATCGTGCTGGCAAAAATAATATAGCGCGATTCAATTTTGCCAGTTAAGGCACCACCTAACGGCGAAGCGAGCATCATCATAAAAGCCATCGGCATGAACAAATAACCTGACTGCGTCGCAGTATAACCTAAAAAGGTTTGCGCAAAAATTGGAATTAAAAATAATCCTCCCATCATACCCATGAAAACAATAAAATTATTAAGTAACGTGTTAACAAAAGCTGGAATTTTGAAAAATTTAAGATCAACAATCGGTTCGGGAACTTTTTGTTCAATCTTAATGAACACTCCAAGTAAAACTATAATCAAAAAATAGCAAAGTAGACTTGCGGCTGACAACCAACCCCAATCAAGTCCTTTATCTAATACTAAAACTAAAGCTGATAACATTCCGCCGAGCGTGAAAGCACCCCACCAGTCAAAAAATCTAGTTTTAACTTCTGAGCGTGATTCATTAATAAAACGTAAGGCCATAAATACACCCAAGATACCAATTGGTAAATTAATAAAAAAGACCGAACGCCAACCAAAATTATCAATTAATGGTCCGCCAATAAGCGGACCAAAAACCGCCGCGACGGCAAATGACGATGACCAAATGCCAAGTGCCTGGGCGCGTTCTTTGCCTTGACGAAAGGTTACGGCAAGAATCGCCATGGCCGTAGGATAATCAGCTGAGCTGGCAATGGCTTGAATAATACGAAAAACCAACAGTGAATTTAAATCCCAGGCGAAACCAGCTAACACTGAACCAAAAATAAAAATACTAAAACCAAGAATATATACTTTCTTGCGTCCGATTGTATCGCCAAGTTTTCCCCAAATTGGTACAAATACGGCATTGGCTAAAATGTACGCGGTGGCAATCCAGCCCGCCGCGCTGACCGTAATGCTAAAATCATTAATAATTTTTGGCAAAGCTAAATTAACAATGGTTTGGTCCAAGCGCCCTAAAAAAGTACCGATAATAACGGTCAATAAAATCCACCATCGTAGATTAGAGCCTTTATCCTCCGGCATAATTACTTTTTGTAAATGATTATTTTAGCCGACATGCCGTTTTTAAATTCTGGATGCGCTTCAATATTAAATCTAATTTTTATATCAAACTGTTTAATTTCTCGTTTATCGGAAATTGAGAATACTACTCCTGTATCATTTGAAGTTGGTGTTATTTCATCAACAACACCGCTAAACTGTTGACCGTCAAAAGCATCAACCGTAAAAACCGCGGCCTGACCAACTTGAATATCGGATAAACCTTTATTTTCATCAAGCTGTCCTATAACACGTAATTCATTTGGATCAATCATCGAAACAACCGGCGTACCGGCACTAAACTGTTGACCAATATCTTTTTTAACATCAACAATAATACCGGCGGTCTTGGCTTTAATAAGTTCATCGCCCACTCGACCTAACACCGCATTAGCTAACACCTGATCGCCTTCATTAACAAACACTTCTTCAAGCGGCCCCGAACTCTTGGCTGACAAATCAATCCGCGGTGCAGAAATCATGGAGTTATCAATTTTAATTTCATTGCTCGACATTTGCCAAAAAAGCAATCCGGCCGCCGCCCCGACGACAACTAAAGCGATGCTTAGACCGATAATAAAAATATTTTTTTCTATGCCAAGAATCATTTTTTCTTCCTTTTTGATTTCTTGTAGAATTGATTTTTCGGCTGCTAGAATCTCTTGTTCGGATTCAATTATTTTTTCTTGTGTTTCCATAGTGCTATCTTAATTAATTAGAAGAAAAGCTAACGACTGAATCTCCTGCCGCCAAACCAGAAATTAATTCCCATTGATCGTTACCGCCCTTGAGTCCGAGTTCAATTTGTTTTTCTTCAACTTTTTGCTGACTATTCAAAACCATTGCATAATACAATCCGTTTTTTTGTACGACGTCATGCGCCAGGATTATTAAGACATTATCTTTCTTGGCGCCATAAATTTTAATGTTAGCACTTAAACCAACTTTAAGACGCGGATCTTCATTATCAAACTGCAACGTTACTTTATAGGCTGAGCTTCCGTCAGCTAACTGTGTCGCACTTGGATCGATCTTAATAACTTTAGCCGAAAACTGTGTTGAGCCATCCAAAGTATCTAAACTAATCATCGCTGAATCTCCAACTTGAATCTTAGCAAGATCTGTCTCGGCAACAAAGCTTTCAATTTGATATTTGTTATTACTAATAATAGAAACCAAGGGAACATTTGGTATAGCTAGAGTTCCCAACTCGCCGTCTTGTTGAGAAACTTTGCCATCAAAGGGCGCAGTTAAGATTGTCTTATTGTAATTTAATTGTGCTGCTTCCACAGCGGTTCGATAACTTTCTAGATCAACAGCGCGTGGTGGATTTTGTGCATCAGCAAGCGCCGCTTTGGCTTTATCAAGTGTAGCTTTGGCGGAAGCTATATCAGCAGAACTTTTGTTTTTTATATCAGCTAAATCTTGATCCGCTTTAGTAGCGGCGATTTGATAGGTTATGTAGCTATTTTTTGCCGTTGCAATTGCATGTTTTTGATTGGTCAGTCCCGTTGAGTTAGACGCTAGATCAGTGCGCGCTAATTGGATAGTAGTTTTTAAACCATCTAATTCACTAACACTTAAATCAACACTGGTAATTGTATTGTCTAAAACTGTTGCGACTGAATTAAGCAAATCTTGCGTCGCGCTTAAAGACTGTTCGGCGCTTGCGCTTGCTAAATCAACCGCTGGATGATTTGTTGAAACTAAAAGATTATTCACTTGGAAAAAAGCTTGCTGCTTAGTTTTAGCCAACGCATATTTTGCATTAGCGGTATTAAGTGCACTTGGATTTCTAACAGATAATAAATCTTTAAATGCTTCGTTAGCTTGAGTATTATCAATGCCTAAAATATTATCAGCTTTTGTTAAGGCATTAGCTAAACTATTTTGCGTACCCTGTAAGGCCACGGTCATATTTTCATACGCGTCTTCAACAATTTGGCTCGTTTCTCCGCCTTGCGCAAGTTTCAAATTATTTTGAGCATTGAGTTGCGCATCTTGCGCGGCATGAATGTTATTTGCCGAAACAGCTGACACTTGGTCAAGACTCGCTTTAGCTTGGTTCACCGCTGCTTGTAATTGCGCAATATATTCCGGTCGATTACCAGCTAATTGTTTATCAAGTGCCGCTTGGGCTGAGGCTAGCTGCACAGCTTGATCAGAATTATCAAGTGATAATAAAGCTTGGCCGGTTTTTACTTGATCATTAACAGATACATATTTTTGATTAATTTTTCCTGAAACCTGAAACGATAAATCAATACTCTGCGCCGCTTTAACTACGCCATTAACGTTAACTGTTTCGGCAACAGTGCCACTCGTGATCTTATCGTATTGGTAGGTAACTTTTGCGGGACGGGTAAAATAATATATTCCGCCAATAATAATAATTCCGGCGCCCACTAACAATAAACTGAAAATTAGTATTTTTTTAGACATAAGTAATTAAGAAATTTTTTTTAAAATGGAAATAAAGAGCATCTTTTCTTTCTTGCTTAGCTTGTTAAGCGCTACTTCGATGATTGATGCCGCACGCTTTAGATTATTTTTTAATAACTCTAATCCAGAGTTAGTAATCTGCAATGTAATACTACGGCGATCATCTTTGCTACTGGTTCTTTTAACAAAACCTTTACGTACTAAGGAATTAATAAGAGAGGTTGTTGACGGCGGGGTAATGTGTAAAAAGTGAGCCAAATCCCTCATGCTTATTTCTTTTTGTTCTTTAATATAGAGCAAGGTACGTAAATGAACAAAAGAACAATCATTTAAATGATCATTACTACGAGCTTTTTCACGTAAAACCTGTCCGGTATTAAAAATTAAGGAAATAAGATCATCGGTCAAAGTCTTGGACATATTGTTAGAATCTATAATAGTTAGAACTTCTAAATAATAGCAGAGCCCGTTATTATTGTCAAATATAAAAAAGGCGATCAAACGATCGCCTTTTTAATTTGATAAATCTACTGTTTTAGTTTTTCTCTAACCTTTGTTACTACATCCTCAAGCTTCCAATCTGATTTTACAAGATAATCATATGACTCCTGTTGTATAGCATCGACCACATTTTTCATATCGCTCAAATTGGAGAGCATAATAACTTTCACATTTTTGCCCCAAGCGTCTTCGCGAAGTTTTTTTAACATTGTCATGCCGTCCATCTTTGGCATCACGATATCAAGTAAAATAAGGTCGGGATGCGCCGAAAGTGC
This sequence comes from uncultured Gammaproteobacteria bacterium, assembly GCA_964423915.1. GTDB lineage: Bacteria > Patescibacteriota > Patescibacteriia > Patescibacteriales > Patescibacteriaceae > Patescibacterium. Next base: position 8,806 of record CAYRGL010000013.1, read on the forward strand.
GAGCGCTAATCCTTCCTCGCCATTTTTTGCTTCTAATGTAACGAAATTCTCGTGCGTCAATTTATCACGCAGAGCATTAAGAAGGGAAATTTCGTCATCAACAATCAAAATACTTTGTTGTTTTAATTGTTCAGCCATATGATTATGTATTATTTTTCTAAAATAGATTTAATTTCTGTAACAATATTATCAAGTTGGTTTTCGGTTTTCACAAAGTATTTACTTATACCAAGTTTGATATATGATTGTACGTTTTCAGGGCTGGCCGTATTAGAAATAACAAAAATAGGGATTTTCTTCCACTGTTCACTATGATTTTTTACTTGAGTTACAAAATCAATCCCGTCTTCTTTACCTAAAAGATAATGATCAAGCCAGATGGCATCAATCCGCTCTAAATCTTTAAGATAGCCTAAAGCTTGTTGACAGCTACGAGAGGAAGTAACAACAAAACCATTCTTCTCAAGCTTTAGTTTAATTGCTTCAAGCAGAGGCTGTTCATCTTCGATAACTAATATTATTTTCGCTTTTGTTGTCTCATTAACCATATCGTTTATTATAACACATCCTTAAACGCCGTATTAAGACAGGGCTTTTGTCCCTTCCTTTTTCTTCATTCCAGCCAGAGGCAGAGTGACAAAAAAAGTAGTACCTTTATTTTCTTCAGATTCAAACCATATCTTACCCGCCGAATCTTCAATAATTGATTTTACTATATAGAGTCCAAGGCCCGTTCCTCCCGTATCTTTATCACGCGCATTATCTGCTCGGAAAAGCTTGGTAAATATTTTATCTTGCTGATTTTTCGGAATGCCATAACCTGTATCAGTAACCTTGATTAAAATAGTAGATTTTTCATTTGATAAAGTAATCTCGATAACGATTTTACCAGCTTCAGGCGTGTAATTAATGGCATTAGTTAAAAGATTTTGAAAGACCATGCGTAAAAGTTTTGGATCAACTGAAATTATTGGAATATCCTTACTGAATTTTTGTGTAACAATCATTTTCTTGGCTTCAATTTTTAATTTTAACTCAGTGACTACACTTTGTGCCAAAGCAATTATATCAGTTGGTTTGGGCTCAACCAACGATGTGCCGAGTTCCAAACGTGAAACATTTAAAAGAGTATTGACCAACTCAATCATGCGTTTATTGCCCTGATAAATCTCTTCCATATATTTAGTCTGATCAGGGCTAAGTTTGCCGGCATCGCCCGCCAATAACATTTCAGAATACCAACTGACCGTTGTGAGCGGCGTACGAAGCTGATGAGAGGCCAAAGATATAAATTCACTTTTCGCGCGATCTATCTCTTTCTCTTTGGTAATATCATGAAAAACCATGATTGCTCCAATAAGTTTATTCTCAAGTATCACCGGAGAAACCGTTAAAGCTATTGGAAACTTCGTCTTGTCTTTACGTAGATAATAATAGATTCCGGGTGTTGTTTTGGTTTCAGGAATAGTCTGTTTCTTTTTTTCTTTGGTAGTAGTCGTTGTTGTTGTACTCGTCGTCGTTGTTTTCCCCGAATTTAAAGCTAAAATA
>CAYRGL010000014.1:0-9600 GCA_964423915.1 uncultured Gammaproteobacteria bacterium
AATGATACTATAGCCAAACGTTATTATTTATAAATACTATGCCGCAAATTAAATCAGCTAAGAAAGAACTTCGCAAAGGCGCTCGCCGCCAAGGCCGCAATGACGCAGTCCGCGATGATCTCAATTTAATTATAAAAAAAGTTACGAAAGCGATCAGCGCCGGTAATGTCACTGAAGCGCAAGCCGCTTTAACCATTGCTTTACAAGCTCTTGATAAAGCTGGCCGTAAAGGTGTTCTTAAAAACAACACCCGCGATCGAAAGAAATCTCGCTTACATAAAGCAGTTAACAAGATTGTCAAAAAATAAATAAAAAAATGTAGGGGTGGGTTTAAAACCCACCCCTACATTTTTTTATACCTGGGACAATAACGCCGGCAATAGCTCTTCAGCTTTGCCACGTCCGGATTTATGTCGATAATCAATTTCCACTAATTTATTAATCATGTTCTGTAAATATTCAAAACTAAAACGACGGACTTGATTAATATTTTTTTCTAACACATACGGATGTAAACCAACGGCCGCCGCTAATTCTTTTGGACTGGTGCCGCTATCTAGCGCCTGACGAATTGAAGCTAAGGTTTTATATTGCCAGAGTAACATTGATAACACATATTGCGGACTGGCTCCATTTTCAAATTGTTGGCGCAATAAGCGAAGAGCAGTATCAGCACGCTTAGCGGCTAAAGCGTCGGTTAAAGCAAAAATATTTTCTCCGGCTAATTCAGGAGTTAGCAACCTGACATCTTGTTCTCCAATAATTGGGGCTTCGTCTACGGCGGTGGCTTGTTTATAAGAACACAGTTTTTCAAGTTCGCCATGCAGTTTCCATAAATCTAACCCAATCATTTGTAGTAATAAATTTGCCGCTGGTGATGAAATTGAAACATTATGATTTTTTACGGCGCGTGCTATATATTTTAATGTTTCAGCGCTCGTTAACGGCATGAATTTTTGTGCATAACCATTTTTCAAAAGATAATCTAATAATTTTTTTTCATCTTTTAACAATGCGCCAACTTTTCCGTCTTTGGTCATACGGCCAATGGTAGCTTTTGCGCCAGTTCCTTTTTCGGCAATACTTGGTTCATACATGACTAAAATATTTTCATTCTTTTTCTCCACTTTTAAAAATTCCAGTAAATCATTAGCCAGTTCTTTTTTCTTGGAAGCAAAAATATCTTCAATTTCAATAAAACGACGTTTGGCAAATAATGATTGCGAACTATAAGCGTCAGACAAATCTTCAATTGTTAGTTTGGCGCCATTAAGCTCAACAATGCTCGTTGCACCAGGATCAACTTCAGCAATGAATTTATCCTTTAATTCTTTAATTTTTTGTGTGGCACGGAATGAATCCGGACCATAGAGAAAGAAAATCATATCGTGGATAGTGTAGCTTAAAACACCCAAAGATTCAATAATTCGTTGACATTCGGTCAAATTAGTTTAATATCTATTATATGAATGAATACACTCCTCCAAAAAAACCTGTTGGCGCTGGCGCATTATTCTTTAATGAAGTGGGTCAAATTTTATTAGTTAAACCTAATTATAAACCAGGTTGGTTGGTGCCGGGCGGAGCTGTAGAAGAAAGTGAATCGCCTCGTGAAGCCTGCCTCAGAGAAGTTAAAGAAGAAATTGGCCTTGATATTAATATTTCACAACTTTTATGCGTTGATACCATATCAGAACAAATCGACAGTAATAATGGTATTAACTTTACGTTTTATGGCGGAATCCTGAATCAAGAACAAATTTCAAAAATTGTTTTACAAAAATCTGAGCTTGATGAATATCGTTTTGTAAAAGTTGAAGACTTACATAATTATTGGCCAGAACGAAAAATCTCACGTTTTAATTTTTGCTTAAAAGCCTTAAAAGAAAAAACAGTTTATAATCTTAAAAACGGATTAGAAGAATAATATGTCTCAAGTCATTATCATTTGCGGTTTACCGGGCTCGGGAAAAACCACCTTGGCACAAGCATTATCTAAAGAATTAAATATTGCCTGTCTTCATAAAGATGTTTTAAAAGAATCTTTGTATACGTTGTTAGATATGAAAACGTTTGAAGATAGTGTTAAAAGCGGACAACTTTCTATGGCCTTACTTTTAGAATTAGCCGAGCGTATGGTCGCGAATAACATTGATATTATGCTGGAAGCACCCTTTCTTTTTGAGGAAGATTATAAAATTTTTCAAAAATGGATTGATGAACATAAGGCTACTATTACTACTATCATTTGTTCCATTTCTGATGAAGAACGCATTAAGCGTTTTATGACTCGTCCTCGTCATGAAGCTCATCATGATCTTGAGCGCGGACAAGGAAAATACTTTAAAGAGCATGAAGTAGTGTATGAAAAATTGCCAGGTAAAAAAATAATTATTAAAACCCTTAAACCCGTTAATGAATTAATAGAAGAAGTAATTACGCAATTATGAAAACCGTTTTAGATTTACATATTCATTCTAAATATTCTCGCGCTTGTTCACCGCAACTAACTCTAAAAAACATTGAACAAGCCTGCCGCGATAAAGGCATTGGTATTGTTGCCACGGGTGATTTTACCTATCCGGCTTGGATTAAATCAATTGAAGAAGAGCTCGAAGAAATCGGCTCAAGCGGCTTATACAAACTTAAAGGCAGTGACGGCAAAGCCAAGTTTATTCTTTCTACCGAAGTTTCTTTAATTTATAAAGATAATGGCAAAGCACGCCGCGTTCATATTATGATTACGGCGCCAAATTTAAAAGCGGCCAAAGAATTAAATAAACAGCTTGATAAAAATTATAATATTAGAAGTGATGGTCGCCCTATCTTAGGCATGTCGTGCCCCAACTTAGTAAAAATGTGTTTGGCGATTGATCCAAAATTTTTAATTTATCCGGCGCATATTTGGACGCCGTGGTTTTCGATCTTTGGTTCAAAATCTGGCTTTAATACTTTTGAAGAATGTTTTCATGACCAAGCGCAGTTTATTTACGCTTATGAAACCGGACTCAGTAGCGATCCAGCTATGAATTGGCGTTTATCGCAACTTGATAATTTAACCTTACTTTCTTCCTCTGACGCGCACTCTTTACCAAATTTAGCGCGCGAAGCTAATGTGTTTGATTTATCAGAAAAACCTAGTTACGACGAAATTTACAACATCATTAAAAATCATGATACAAAAAAAATCCTTTATACAATAGAATTTTGGCCGGAAGAAGGCATGTATCATATTGATGGACATAGAGCTTGTAATTTTTCATGCAGTCCGGAAGAGTCAAAGAAACTAAAAAATTTGTGCCCGGTCTGCGGTAAACCCTTAGTTATTGGCGTTTTAAATCGAGTTAATGAAATCGCTGATAGACCCGAAGGCTTTAAACCTAAAACGGCTGTGCCGTATAAACAAGCCGTGGAACTCGATAAAATAATTTGTGAAGCTTTTGGAATAAAAAGTCGTAACTCTAAAGAAGTTTTAGCCACGCATACTGATATGATTAAAAAGCTTGGCCCGGAATTAGATATTTTATTAGAAATGCCTTTAGAGCAAATTAAAAATCATGCGCCTTTAGAAGTTGTTGAGGGAATTCGTAGAATGCGCGATGGCAAACTCTATGTTGTGCCTGGTTTTGATGGACAATACGGCCAAGTAAAAATATTTTCACCAGAAGAAAAAAGGAGTCGACAAAAAACACTATTTTAAATGAGCTTGACTATATGATAAATATGAAGTATAAATAAGAAAATTAAACGGAGGAATTAATAATGTACATTTTATTTATAATTTTTAGTTTTATTGCTTTTTCGTTCTGGTGGTACCCATTAGTTGGAAAAGTCGCTGATAATTTTCGCAAACATATAGGTTTGGCTGATAATAAAAAATGGATCAGAATAACCATTCCTTTACTGATCTTTACTTTAGCGACTACCTCCTTAGTAATATTTAAATTGCCCCTTCCAAATTTTTCTCTTAATTCAATTATGATGTTAGGTCTTATTTCTTTATTAGTTGGTCTAGCTTTATCTTTGATAACGTATATAATTTTAGGAACTGTCTTTTCTATACTTAAGAGATGGGAAGATAGAAAACCGGGCATAATGGGAATTATTTATTTCCTAGACGGTTACTAAAGTTTTGTGCCACGGCTTATTCCGGCAGGATCTCTTCACAAGAAGAATTCTGCCGTTTTTTTATTTTCACCTTTACTCCTGAACCGCGAGATACCCCAAGATGAGCAGATTCACACTGATGCTTTGCCAAACTATCTGCGAATATCAGGATATCAGCGGTATCTCGCGGTTCAGACAATGATAAACCGTAAAAAGAATAAAAAAACCGTCACTTTAAAAAAGTGACGGTAATCGCTTCCAAGGTCTGGTTTTCTTCCTTTTCTTGGCTCGCTTCATATCGCTGGTTTTCTCAACTGGAATGGCTCGCTTGTACGAATTGGTTTTCTTTCAATAATTGACTCGCTTACCAACCTTGGTTTTCTTATAGCCATTGGCTCGCTTTCTGTTCTTGGTTTTCTTACCTCATTTGGCTCGCTTATTATTACTGGTTTTCTTGTTGGATTTGGCTCGCTTTTTATTGGTGGTTTTCTTACGCTGGCTGGCTCGCTTTTTATTGCTGGTTTGCTTTTTATCTGTGGCTCGCTTGCAGTTGATGGTTTGCTTTTATGCTTTGGCTCGCTCTTTAAGCGTGGTTTTCTCTTGAATATTGGCTCGCTTTCCATATCTGGTTTTCTTCTGGACAATGGCTCGCTTAGTTTTTATTACTTTATACTGCCTGTTTACGTTCAACAGTCTGGCCGCGTTTGCGTCTTACCTTTAATTCCCGATCCATCAGCTCTTCCGGCTGAATTAAAGTTGTATGGCCCTGCTTTTCAAATGAATACGGATCACGCAACGGCAGATTGTCCGCTTTACGCCAATACATCCACAGGCAGGCAAGAAATAACTTAACCATTCTTCTGAACGCCCGATTGTGAACGTAAAATTCACTACATAAGTTCTCTGGGTGTTCCGATTTTTTTGTTTCTTTTTTCCATTCCTCTGTTGGCAGAACCGTTTTGCCCTGAGCTTCGAGTTTTTGTTTTTCTTCAATTAAACATTTTTCAAAAAAATGACCGAGCTTAGTGCCATTTTTTGAGACACTGTGAGCTTTTAAAAAAGCTACACCGAGGCGATAGCACATATTTTTTAATTCCTTGTTATAGGAAAGCTTTTCACCTTTCGTAGGATGATCAGCTACTCCATTAGTAACCGCGTAACCCGCGTACTTCCATAAAGCACTGATCGAATCAGCTTCGTTAATATCAATAAAAGTTATTACTTTGGCAATATTTTCGTTGCCGATTCCTTTGACGCGTGAAAAAAATGGAAATGCCGGATGCTTTTTTAAAAGATCGGCAATTGGTTTAAGAAGAAATTTTTTCTTGAAATTTTCTGATTCTTCAAGCAGGTCCTGAGTTTGTGAATCAGGAGATCCGTTTTTCTCAAGATGAGTATTACGGACTTTAAGGGGTGTAAGTCCTTTTTCAAATTGAAGCTGGAAATTAACAAGAGCTCCTAATGAACCTAGTTTCACAACTAGCCCATTTTCCTGTTCTGATGTTTCGTGGGTTTCTTTCTTAAGCATGTTTGCTCCTTTTGGTTTATGTAATTGTTAATGAAATTATATTGCCTCTATCTAACATGAAAATGAGATAATTGTCAAGGGTTTGAGACATATTATAATTGTTTTCATCTTTTCTTCTGAGCCGGAAAAATATGATATTATTAATTTATTATGATGCAAAAAGCTTACTTTAAAGAACATGAGGAAATATATCCGATTGCCCACACATTTTTTGAAATAGAAAGTAAACGAATTAAAGAGAATTTTCCGTCAGCTATTGTTGAACACGTGGGTGCAAGTTCTGTACCAGGTCTTTTGACACTCGGCGATCTTGATATCCAAATTAGAATCACAGAAAATGAGTTTAAAAAAGTGATAGCATTTTTAAACACGTTATATCATTCTCATTATCCTGAGTTATGGACGGATCAATTTGCTATTTTTCACCAAAAAGATCATCCCATTATTGAATTGAGCATTATGGTAACAGTCATCGGTTCTCCTGATGACGAATTCTCAACATGGCGAGATGAATTACGCAACAATGCCACATTAAGAGAAAAGTATAATAATTTAAAAAAGAAATACAACGGCAAGGCATTGACAGATTATAAGAAAGCTAAGCTTGAATTTTTTGGCGGATCAAATGGAGCAAAACGACATTTGAGAGAAAACATGATATAATAATTTTATATGTTTTTATCACTCCAAACACAAAAAGAAAAAAATTTATATAAAGAATCTCTCGCCTTACTTGGTAAACAAATTACCGACACGTTAGTTAAAGGCGAATGGAAAAATAAAAACCGTTTAGAGCGACCAATTACTAATATTGTTGTTAACGGCATGGGCGGTTCTAATCTTGGCGCGCACATAATTACAACGTTGCTACAAAAAGAATTAAAAATTCCCGTGGCGATTGATCCGGGCTATGACGTGGCCGGATATGTTGGAAAAAATACCGCCTATATTGTTTCCAGTTATTCCGGCACGACCGAAGAACCACTCGTTGCTTATGCTAAAGCTAAACAACGCGGCGCTCTAGTTATTGCCTTAACTGCCCTTGGCGAAAACTCACTGGCTAAAAAAGCGCGAAAAGATAGAATTCCTCTTTTTCAATTTCCAATCGACGCTAATCCTTCAAAACAACCTCGACTTGGGCTTGGTGCTGCTATGTCAGGACTGCTTATGATTTTAATTTCTTTAAACGCTTTACCAAAAAATATTTTAAAAGATTTAACTAACGGCTCTAAAAAATTGGCTAAGAATAGTAAAATTTTAAGCTCAAATTCAAGTCCTGCTCGAAATTTAGCCAAAAGATTGAAAGGCAAAGAAATTGTTATTGTCACTGGTCCATTGTTTGCCGGCAACGCGCAAACCCTGCGTAATCAATTTAATGAAAGTGCCAAACAATCATCTTTCTTTTTAACAGTCTCGGACATGAACCATCACGCTTTAGAAGGTTTACGTTTTCCAAAATCCAATAAAAAACGAATGGTAGCTTTATTTATTGATTCTGATTTAGAAGACAAAAAAATTCAAAAAAGAATTAATCTTAGCCAAGAAGTTTTTAGAAAAAATAAAGTTTCGGTTATTAACCATACGCTTATTGGCAAGACAAAAATAGAACAAAGTTTAGAGCTCTTGCAATTTGGCAGCTACTTGTCGTATTATGAAGCTATTATAAATCATGTCGACCCTTCTAAAATCCCTTTTGTCGATTGGTTTAAGAAAAAACTCTCCACTTAAATATTAATGTACGTGTATGCATCAAGGAGGGGTGCGGCTTTGCCGCGCGATGCTTATTAGTATCGCGACCGCAGGCTTTTTTGTCTGGGGTTTTTCAGTTTACGCTATTTCGCCAAGCGACTTAGTAATAAGTAAGGTTCAAATAACCGGCGGAACAGGTTTAACCAGCGAAGATTATGTTTCAATCTATAACGCAAGCTCATCCGCGATCGATTTAAACGGTTTACGTTTAGTTAAAAGAACGAAGACAGGTACAACTGATACAACATTAAAATCGTGGATTTCGCCAACGCTTTTAAATCCCGGCGCTTATTACCTGTGGGCAAACTCCGCGAATGGTTTTGCTGATAGCCTGCACGCTGACTCTTCGTCCAGCCAAACTATTAGTGATGATAATGGCATAGCGATCAGAAGCGGCGCGGAAAACACTGGTACGATTATTGATTCACTTGGCTGGGGAACGTCGCAAAATATATTTAACGAAAATGCTCCGTATCCGACAAATCCTAGCGGCGGACAATGGCTGCAGCGCGTAAATAATACAGACACTAATAATAACTCACTTGATTTTGCTTTATATCCCTTGCCTGATCCGCCAACATCGCCAGTTCAGCCGCAAGTTACGCCAATAATTAATCCCGGCGATATTATCATTAACGAAATCATGGCCGCGCCAATAACAGGCGAAGATGAATGGGTGGAGCTCTATAATACGACTGATCAACTTATCGCTCTAGATAACTTTACGATTGAAGATGAGTCAGCCACTAAAACAACATTGAGCGGCACAATCGATGCCCATAACTTTTTTGTCATTACAAAACCAAAAGGTGCGCTCAATAATAGCGGCGATAGCGTTATTTTAAAAAATTTAGATGGCGACATACTTGATTCAGTGACATATCCTGACCAAAGTACTGGTCAAAGCTATGCGCGAAAAGTTGATACTAACGATTTTAGTACTACGACAACTCCAACAAAAGGCTCTGCAAACATAATCACATTAGCGATTGTTCAAAACTATAGTTCGGTAACAGTACAAAGTCAGTATGATTTTAGTGACACAATTAGTATTTCCGAAATCTATCCTAATCCCAAAGGTATTGATAGTTTAGCTAGCGACGAAGAATTTGTTGAACTGTATAATAGCGGAATCAATCCGGTTCACTTAGACGCGTGGAGAATAGAGAGCGAAAATATCGTGTATGCCATTCCTTCGGGCACCTATCTTAACCCCAGTGAATACCTTTTACTTAAAACTAAAGATCATTTACCTTTGCCTAATGACGGCGGCACTGTAAAACTTTTTCAACCTTTAAAAGAAACAAGTTTTCAAAGCGTGACGTATAAGCAAGCACTTGAAGGGCAAAGTTATGCGAGCTTCGAAACGTCCGGCTGGCAATGGACAAGTCGGGCGACGCCGGGACAAGCCAATATTTTAGTGCAATCACCGATTGCTCGTTTTGAAATTCTCGATGATTTAGCAGAAGGCCAGGAATTACATTTTGATTCTTCAGATTCATTTAGCTCTGAAACTGATACTAACTATTATTGGAATTTTGGTGACGGAACAACAAGTGATTTACAAAATCCTACTCATGTTTTTTTAAACTCTGGAAAATATACGATTAATTTTACAATTGCTAATCAATATGGCAATTCTTTATATTCAAAAAAAATAACCATACCTAAAAAAGAAGTTATAAGTAACCAAGAAGTTTTAGGTGAAACAATTACCGCAGGTACCGCCGATGCGAAACCAAAAGCTAATGATACTTTTACAAGTTCGGGAATGGTTGTTTCTAAACCAGGAACTTATTCATCACTTTATTTTTACTTTTTACCGGAATTTGGCGAACCGTTATATCAAATTTATAATTCCAAAAAGTTATTTCCCAATCTCAAAGTTGGTGATCAAGCAATTATTACGGGTAAATACAGCGAAGGGGCAGATGGACCGCGCTTAACAACTAAAATCAGCGCTGATATCAATATCATCGGCCATACTACTTTAGAAAGTCCAGAAAAAGCTACAAGTCTAGATTTACAAAATCCACCTTTTCCGCGTTTAGTGCAAGTCGAAGGACAAGTAGCTTCAAAAAAATCACCACGCGTCTTTTTAAGCAACGAACAAGGCGAAATAGAAGTTTATCTGAGCACTGGTTCAAAGCTAAAAATGGCTGATTTTACTATTGGAGATACAATCTCAGTCATCGGAGTTTTAAACTCAGTTGATA
>CAYRGL010000015.1:0-9477 GCA_964423915.1 uncultured Gammaproteobacteria bacterium
CATTCCATGATTTAATATAAATATTAGGTGAAGCATGATATTCATGACGGTAGCAGTCTGCAATAACTTCTCCCATTAATTTAAGATCCCAGTGATACTCGGTAATGTCAGAAGGATCCCACTCCTCTGTCTCACTGTCAGTTAGTTTTTCATCGCGATTCCAATATTCAACCCGCCATTCATTTTCATTTGGGGCTTCTATGTACTGCTGCCCATTTCCTTTCATACTCTCTTTCCCCATTTTTTCTGCAAGCATATCAAGAAGATCAGCTACAACTTTTTTTATTTTAATACTGTCCAAATCTTCTAGGTCATCTGTTGTTCTCCCCGCTTCTTTAATAAACCACCCCGTCACTTCGTCAATATTTTCAGGGTTTTTGAGATCGTCAGTAGTATTAATTTTTGGATCGCTTTGATTAGGAATTTCAGATTTATTTAACATAATGAATAGTTAGTTCAACACTGTTAGTATATCAAATTTTTTTCAAAAGCTTAAGATTCAAACGCCTTGATAGCTGTTAGAAAATAGAATACTTATCCAGTTTTTTATTGTATAATTACACTATGATCGACCTGCAACCACAAAAACACGCTAAGCCTCTATCATTCTTTCTTGCTACTAATAAGAAAGAAATAAAATGGATGGCGATCAATAGTCTTTTTTACAGTCTGGGGACATTGGCAACACTGGCTGTCCCATATTTTCTTGGTAAGATTGTTGATGATCTGACTAGCGGCGGTAATGAACGTATCGCTATTATTCTTTTTATTTGTGCTTTATTCGGAACTGAGCTCTTTTACCGTATTGGTCATATTTTTGAAGTAACGGTTGATGCCCGTATTCGTGCAGCAACAAAAAAAGCGCTTTTCAGTTATAGCACAAAATTATCTTTTGGTTATTTTTCCGATCGTTTTGCTGGTCAGATCGCTCATCAGATTACTACCGCCGCTGACGCCTTAGAACGAATGAAGGACATTGTTGTTAATACTTTTATTGATAATACCTGGATGCTTATTTTAAGCGCCATTACCTTGGCGACAATCTATCCACTGCTTGGAGCAGTTATCGTGGTCTGGGGAGCACTGTTTATTTTTGGTTTAAGTCCCATTACAAAAAAAATTACTAAGTCCGCTGAGTCATTTGCCGAAAATGCTTCTCACACAACCGGAGCCTTGGTTGATATGTATACTAATATTTCAACCGTTAAATTATACAGCAAAGATTCAGATCAAAGCCGTATCTATACTAAAGTTAATAAAGAATATGCTTCTCAATTAAGTCTGGGGAAATGGTCGGTTTTCGCGTATGCTTATCAAGGTATCTTAGGAGTATTACTTGGTGTTGCTTTATTAGTTATCACGGCTTACGGATATGGAAAAGGTTTAATTACGATTGGCCAAATTGTACTTATCATGGGAGTTGGAATGAAAATACTAGATAATATCTATCACATCGGTCACACGATTTCTGACTTTGTTCGCTCTCGCGGAGAATGTTCTCAAGCCCTTAAAGATATTTTAATAAAACCGGCAATCGATGATGGCGCCGAGAAACTCAAAAATTCTTGGAAATCAGTTGCTATCATTATGGAAAGAATCACTTTCTCCTATGGTAAAAATAAAAGAGTCTTGAAGAATTTTTCCTTAGCTATTCCAAGCGGTCAGAAACTTGGCATCGTTGGGTTAAGCGGTGCTGGTAAAACAACTCTAGTGAATCTTCTAATTAGATTCTTTGATCCGCAAAGCGGCACAATCAGCATCAATGGAATAGATACTAAAACCATTTCTCAAGAGGCTCTTCGTTCGCATATCTCTTTTATCTCACAAGATACATCGCTCTTTCATGCTACTATTGCGGAAAACATTCAATACGGATCACCCAAGGTTTCTCGAGAAAAATTAAAGAAGGTAGCGAAAATGGCTTATGCCGATGAGTTTATCAGAGAACTGCCGAAAGACTATTACACTATTGTCGGAGAACGCGGCGTTAAACTTTCTGGCGGTCAGCGCCAGCGTATTGCCATTGCCCGTGCCATGCTTAAAAATAGTCCACTCTTTCTTTTGGACGAAGCTACGAGCGCGCTGGATAGCGAGAGCGAAGCAAAAATTCAGGTTGCGCTTAAATTACTAATGGAAGGCAAAACAGTTATTGCTATTGCCCACCGCCTTTCAACTCTACAGTCAATGGATCGCATCGTTTTCATCGAACATGGTCGAGTAGTTGAAGATGGTAGTCATGAAGAGCTTTTATCACGTGGCGGAAAATATGCCACGTTATGGAGTATGCAGGCGGGAGGATTTTTACCGGCGACGCTTTAATAAATAAATGAAATTAAGATTTATCAATTACATAGTGCCGGTTTTATTGTTTAGTATTATTTGGGGTGCGGTTGAGTTCCTTGTACCGGTACGTTATTCAGAAGCACATATTAGCGTTACTCTTGTTTCAATTCTTTTCGCCATCAGCTCTGGCCTCTCGCTACTCCTTGATATACCAGCCGGTAAACTATCTGACCGCATTGGTCGTGAGCGACTTATTACTTATTCAATGTTTATTGCCGTGGTTGCTTTGAGTATTTTATATTTTTCTACATCATTTCTTTCTTTTTTAATCGCGGCGATTTTAATTGGTATTGCTTACGGCCTTAATTGGTCGCCGCTCTTAGCCTTTGTCAGCGATCAAGCTACTACTCATAATCAAGGGGGAGTTTTCGGCGGATTTTTTATGCTTGATGCATTTGGTGAGGCGTTTGCACCACTTTTGATTGTTGCCCTAGTTTTATATACCAGTATAGCGTTCCCATTTCTAGCGCTGGCCTTCACCGCATTACTGTGTGCCCTTATATTTAAGCGGTTGGTTAAACCAGTTCATAAAACAGAACCAGTCAGTAGAACTTTTAGCCAATCTCTATCCTATAGCAGCAGCTGGCGCCTGATTACAAAATCAATCGATAAAAATATATTTTTATTTGCTTTGGGTTTTTTCGTCGCCTTTTTTTGGCAAAGTGTTTGGTTTACCCAGCCGCTCATTGGCTTTTATGAACACTCGCTCCTTGATTCAGCTTTAATTGTTGTTACTTTTTCGTTTCCGGCCATTTTGTTTTCAAAACTCTTAGGTAAGTTGCTAGACAGAATAGCTGAGAAAAGAGTTTTCTTTTATTCTATTATATTGGTTATTATTTCATTCATACTATTTTATTTCAGTACATCACTCATCACTAAGATATCTTTTATTTTCTTAGCTGCCATTGGCGTACTTGGGATACGACTTGTAATGAATGTTTTAGTGGTAAAGACCTATAGACAAGATGAACGCGGCGAATTTTTTGGCATTCTGGAAACAATTCGTGACGCTTCCTTTGCAATCACCCCTCTTTTTATAGGTTTTAGTTATACGACTGTTGGCTTAAATGGTATTTTTATTATTAATGCCTGTATCGCTCTTTTGTTACTTATTTTTGGTCTAGGTTTATTTAAGAAATTTAAAACTTCGTTATGACTTGGTATCTCTGGACGTTACTTTCAATGATCAGTGGATCGTTTGAACAAATTATTGATAAGGTTGTTGTCATTAAAAACCCGGCAAAGATTGATGTTTTAATTGCCACCTTTTACCGCAACTTTGGATTTTTCTTTTTTACTGCTTTAGCAGGTGTCTTAGGAATATTCGGACATCTAAGCTTTGTTTGGAATTTGCCGTTTTTAATATTGGCTCTTATCTCTCCGCTTCATTCCTTGGTTTATGACTATTTCTTGCGAACAGTGGAACTTTCTCGTTCGCAAGCAGTTTTATATGCTCTGCCTTTATTTTTTGTTTTTATCGATAAGTTATTCTTTGGTATTGCCTATTCATTACCGCAACTTATCGGTGTTATGTTATTGGTTTTTGGTGCGCTAATTTTCTCGTTTAATGAAAAGCAGAAGAAATCGGCTTTTTCTAAAAAAGGATTACTCGGTATTGCCCTATACGGCGCAACCTCAGCTTATCTTTTAATCGCTTTTAAACTATACGAATCAACTGTAAATGAAATCAGTTTTTATTTCAGCGTTTGGACATTGGTTATAATTTTTTATGTCGTTTTAATTTTAGCAACGGGGAAATACAAAAAATTAAAAGAAACCGATGTGACCGAAGGATTTCTCAAAAAAACTTTTGCCAGCAAGGGTTGTGATTTTTTGAGCAGTATTTTTTACCTTAAGGCTCTAGCATGGCAATATCAAAGCCGCCGTTACCGTGATTGAAACATGCTCCGAAATGTTTACCAGCATCGATCTTATGTTGATCAAAGCCTTCATCCATTAATACTACGTTAGCTGAATGACACTCGCAACAGCGATAAATATGGCCTTCAATTAAGTGTCGTCTTAAAATTTTATCAATCTCGATTGCCACACTCGTTTCGGCTGCTTCAGCTTGTTTATATAAATAAGGGATTAAATCTTTTTCAACCCTCGCCTTTGATATTTTTTTCTTTAACCACCAAATTTTTATTGATTTTAAAAAGTGCATGATATCTCCTTTGAATTTTTTATATAATTTACAGGTTTTATATCATTTTTTATAACTTTTGTCAAGTTTATAAAGAAGAATAAAATCTGCTAAAATTAATCTGTATTTAAATAAGTTCCAATATCATTAAGTATCCTCAGCAAACAAAATTATGCCTCATAAAATTATCCTTATTCATGGCAATGACACTATGCGTTGGTCTTATGCTTGGCTGCCTTGGGTTAAACAAGAATTAGAGAAGCTGGGCCATGAAGTTATCGGAGAAACCTTCCCTGATTCTATCTTGGCCCGCAAAGAATACTGGTTAAAGTTTCTTAAAGAGCGCTTAGGCGCCGATGAGAACACAATTCTCATCGGGCACTCTTCGGGCGCTGTAGCAGCAATGCGCTATGCAGAATGCAATAAAATTCTCGGATCGATATTGGTCAGCCCGTGCTATACCGATCTAGGGTTAGAAAGCGAAAAGCAAAGTGGTTATTTTGATGATCCTTGGCAATGGGAAAAGATCAGACAAAATCAGCAATGGATTATACAATTTGGATCGCTTGATGATCCGTATATCCCACAGACCGAATTTCAACATATTCATCAAATGCTTGCTACTGATTATTACGAATTTAAAGATAGGGGGCATTTTTCGGAAAATCAATTAACTTTTCCGGAGCTAATTAAAGCAGTACGAGAGAGGGCATAAAAGCTTAAGCAGGATTAATTTATTTTTAAATAAGTTACAATATCATCAAGCAGTCTTAGCTAATAAAATGGTTATAAAGAATACAACGCAACTTGGTCAAAAAGTTATTAGACAAAAATCTAATGTTGTTAAAAATATTTCTACTCCTGAAATACAGCAAACAATTAAAGATCTTGTTGATTCAATGCGGTATCACAATCTAGTTGGTATGGCGGCACCGCAAATTGGTAAAAAATGGAAAATTTTTGTCAGTGAAATACGGCCGACTACTTATAGAAAAAATATCTCAGCCCTTGATTCACTTAGAATTTTTATTAATCCAACAATAACTTGGAAATCAAAAACCTTAACAGCTGGGTATGAAGGTTGCGGCAGTGTTGCTTCAGCGCAACTGTTTGGTATAGTAAAACGTCCCAAGAGTGTTATCTGTAAAGCTTTCAATGAAAAGGGAGAAATATTTACCATTAAAGCGGCCGGGCTTCTCGCTCGAGTTATTCAGCATGAATTTGACCATTTAAATGGTATAGTATTTATTGATCGATTAGCAGACACTAAAAGTTTAATGGACCGTAAAACCTATATAAGTTCTCAGAAAAAATAATCTAGCTTTAATTTTATGTTTAAAGAAAGCAACCCCCACCAATCAAATGAAGAACTTGAGGAAGCTATTAGAAAGTATAAGGTGTCTGAAGATTCTTTAAAGAAAGCACAAGAAGATTATGCCGCTTCTCAAAGTATATTAGAGCAATCAAAGATGAGAAGAGAATTTTTAAATAGAATTCATGAAAAATACGAAGCCCACACTAAGCTTATAACAAATCTTGATAATTTTAACTATATGTTAAAAGAGGTCGGGAGAATCACGAAGTTTTATGGACAAATGCTTGATAACTATAATAAGGAGGGTTTTGATTTTGTCGCCTATGAACAAGAACTTGATACAATGGTTGCTGAAGATCTGAATAAGATTGAAACACGGAAGCAAGCGAAAAGAGAGGCTGACGCAGATTTTGAAAGGAAGCTTGATGATTTATTTTCTCCTTTATTAAAAAAATGAGATTTATATTGACTCGTTTCCGCTATATAAAAAGGCAGCTATTTGTAATAGCCGCCTTAATTTAAAAATATTTTTTAAGAATTTGCATACTGTTCAGTAAAGTGCAGAAGCTTTTCCTCTTGGTCATAGTTTTCTAAGCCAGTTAGAATAGCTGTATAGAAGGTCGTTTGGTTCTTCCCTGTTTTACCATAAACTTCGGCACAAACTAAATAACAATAATGCATCGTTTTTTTCAGATCTATACACTGCAATCGGGGCTTTATAATTTCAATATCACGTTTGTCAAGAATAAGATAAGGTTCTAATCCTTGTTGTAACATTACTTTAATCTGTTCTTGGACAACCTCGCTAAATATAGGCAAGGCCATGTACAGTTTCATCCTGGGATATTTCAAAGGATTTCTGAAAAGAACTTCCGGATCGTAGTCATATTCAGATCCTTTATCTTTTTTTACCATTTCAAGAATCCAGCCCACTAACCCTCTTAATAAGAAGAATTCGGGATAAATAAAGCTTAGGAAAATTATGTTAGGTCTTTTAGTAAAGGGTAACATAACCGTAAATTTTGCTGTTAGAACTACGAGTGGTCCATATATACTCAAGGGATCTGATGGTTTAAAAATAATCAGATAAGTAAAGAATAGTAAGGCGTTCAGTGCGATACTGGCAAACCAAGTAAACCTATTACGTCTACCAACCGCATCAAAAGCATCAACATCATTACTTTTCATATACTCAAAGACGTATAAGTCATCGGCTTCTTTAAGAAATTTGTTGAAAAAGTTATTTGGAACAATTCCGTCAAACTTCAAACCTTTCTTGCCATACTTCTCTCTGACATAATGTATATCATCAATTTGTTTTCTTAGCCTTTCTATTTCGCCATCAACAAAAGGTTTTTTAACTTTCGTTGAAACGTCTAATGCAGTAACCGTGTGGAAAGCTTCGCTGCTCAAAGAATCTCTTTTGTTCTTGAGCCCATTGGCATAAGCTTTGGAAATTTTCCTAATCCACGATTCTGTCGGTGCATTGGTGTTTTCCATTGTGCCCTCCTAGGGACATTAATTAATAATTAGATTGTTTAGGTACAACGGATTTATTTCATCACGGCTCGTTATAAGTGTCAATTGCTAAATTGGATTGCTGATTTTACTCTTGACATAAATAGCATAAAATGCTATTTTGTTTTTACTTGTAAATTGTCAATTTAAGAAAATAAAACTAAAAAAGAGAGGGAATTCTTATGGAATTCAGAATGTTTAAACAAAAATCAGAAGAAACTCTGATAGAACAAGCCCAAGAGGTATCTCAAGAGCTGGGCGTAGAATTACTCCCTCCTCTTGAGCAAGAAATTCCTGATTACGCACATCTCCAGCAGCTTAAAGAAATGTACCCAGAGAGATATGCTCTATACCTGAAACTGCTTCGTGCGCACAGATTAGGAAACGCTGAAGTTCTTTCTCTAGATGAGAAAGTAGCTTATCAAATATGGACACAAGCGATGAATAATTTGGCTCATTACCTTACAAAAGATTCAAAGTACTCAGGTGCTGAACTTCGTCTGCTTCAAGAAAAAATGATGCATAAGATTTACCGTTATTTTGAAGGAGGCGGACGGGAAGGATACATTGTTCTTCCGACTCAAGTCGGGAAAACCGCTATCGCCGCAAAATTAACAGCTATTCTTGATTTACAAACCCTGTCTGTAACAGAGCGGAAATTTGATGTTGAACAGATGAAAAGCGAATATCATCGATTTGGTGTCGGACATTCTATCGGAATTGTTGGAGGCGGTCATAAAGAACTTGATGAGCAGACAACAATCACGACCTATGCTTCGTTTCGTAACCTTGTACATACTAATAAAATTAGTGCGCAAGATTATCCCCTTGTCATTCTAAACGAGGCACACCACACACTCGGAGAAAAAACTCGCGCTGCAGTTGAGAAGCTCAAATCTTCTTTGATGCTTGGGTTAACAGCAACGGCTGATTTTTCTGTAGATAAGGGAGTATGGTGGGTCTTACCAAATAAGATTTATGAGATGCCGGTAGATGAAGCTGTCCGCGAGGGACTCCTGAAGAACGTTCGCGTGTACGTGGCCGAAGTAGAAACAGACCTTTCTGATGTAAAACTTCGCACCCAGGGTGACTTTGACGCTGGAGAACTTGAACGTGTAATTAATGTTACGGCGAATAATAAAGCCGCTACCCGATTATACGCAAAAATGTTTCCTGGCAAACGAGCGCTTGTTTTCTGCGCTGGTGTTGAACATGCAAAAGCACTTGCTAATGAATTTAACCTAAGCAATATTCCAGCGGCTTCGGTCAACGGAAAGACATCAGAGAGTATCTATAACAATATTATGGAGAAATTTGATACGGGTGAAATTAAAGTCATTTGCAATGCGGATCTTCTCATTGAAAGTTTCAGTCAACCCAAAGCTTCGGTGTGTCTGAATCTCCGACCCACGCTTTCAATGCGACTCGCTGAACAGCGCGGTGGCAGAGTACTGGCTCTTGATTCGGACAATCCGGAAGAAGAGGCGGTAATCGTAGATTTCTTATATAAAAGTAAGAAGCAGCTCGTCACTTATTATGATGTACTCGGTGACGCTCGTGTTAGCCATGCAACTAAGCCTGCCAAACCTTCAAAGAATGATGAGATAGCTAAAGAGCAAAAAGGATTGATGATTGACGGCATGAAGATTTATACAGAAACAGAAGAAGTTGTAAATTATCTTAAGAATTACGCTTTAAAAGTTTCTGCTATAAATCTGCGCAAAGTTGAACCACAAGTTGAAGTACAGAAAAAAGAGATCAAGCTTAGTATAAAAACATGGGATTCAATGCTGGAGACTAGTGGCAGGGTGCCAGAAGAAGAATACTGGCAAGGAAGAATAACAAATATGGAAATAGCCAGTGATATCAATCATATAATTATTGAAACTAAAATTCGCTCTTTACCTGTAAGACATATTATAGACAATCCAGATTGGGTTCAAATAAGTCCCGAAGACCTAAAAGAACTCGATCCTGTGGAGTCATATAAGGGCAGCCTTAAATTCATAACTGTCAAAAAAAAGCATCTTAGTAGACTTAAAACCGAATTTCCTTACGCGAGTGATGGGTTTAAAATTCGATCGTTACTTAAGCGAGAAGATATTAATCCACTACCCATTAAAAAAGCTCATGCAGTACTCGCCTGGTTTCTAAG
>CAYRGL010000016.1:0-9356 GCA_964423915.1 uncultured Gammaproteobacteria bacterium
ACAAATCGGCCTGATGTTTTAGATGCGGCGTTAATGCGCCCGGGACGTTTTGATCGACAAGTTATTTTGGATGAACCCGATATTGCCGATCGAGAAGCAATTTTAGAAATTCATGCGCGTCAAAAACCTTTAGCCAAAGATGTTTCTTTGCGCCGAATCGCAGAACGTACGCCCGGTTTTTCCGGCGCCGATTTGGCGAATGTTTTAAATGAAGGCGCGATTATGACGGCGCGACATAACAAAAAAATTATTTCCATGACTGAGTTACTCGAAGCCATTGAAAAAGTCATGCTTGGTCCGGAACGAAAATCTCGTATCTTAATGCCGAAAGAAAAAGAAGTTACGGCCTATCATGAGGCTGGACATGCTGTGGTCGCGCACTTTTTGCCTAATGCTGATCCGGTACATAAAGTTTCCATTATCTCTCGTGGCCAAGCTGGTGGTTATACACTAAAGGTTCCATCGCAAGATCGTCATTTACAAACTAAGTCTTATTTCTTAGATGAAATCGCCGTACTTTTAGGAGGTTATTTAACTGAGCAAACAATTTTTGGTGAAGTAACAACCGGTGCCACTTCGGATTTACGTCGAGCCACTGCCTTATCGCGTCGCTTAGTTACTGATTTTGGTATGTCAGATAAGCTTGGACCGCGTACTTACGGCGAAAAAGAAGAAATGATTTTCTTGGGCCGTGAAATTCATGAACAAAGAGACTATAGTGAAAAAATCGCTGAGTCTATTGATGGCGAAATTTCCGGTTTTATCAAACAAGGGATGAATACAGCGGAAAGAATCATTAAAGAACAAAGAGAACAAATTGAAAAAGTAGCGCAACTTTTGCTTAAACAAGAAACTATTGAAAAGGAAGAGTTTGAAGAACTTATGGGCAACGTGGTATAATAAAGTCACGTTAATTTAACCCATGCCTATGTCTCTCTATCGATCAATTATTCGGCAATCGTTTATCGTTGCCTGGAAACACAAGTATTTGTGGTTTTTTGGTTTGTTCGCCACTTTTTTGGCGAGCAACTTTGAAATAGAATTAGTTAATCGCTTTACTAACCGTCAAGCCAGTACTATTTATGACTGGCAGCGTTGGGCTGATACAGGAATTTTTAATCCGCAATCCTGGATGCAGCTTGGCACTATGGCGAAAACAGATCTGTGGTCCTTTGTCTCTCTTATTATTGTCATGGTAGTTATTATTGCTTTTGTTATTGCGTTGATTTGGCTTTCAACGGTTTCTTTAGGCGCTTTGGTTAATAATTCAAGCAAGGCTTTGAATGAAGGAACTAAAGTCGCTACCAAAGCAGAGCAAAAGCATGATACCTCAGTTGGTTTTAAAGAAGGCCGCAAACGTTTTTGGCCAATACTGGGAATTAATATCGTGGTCCGTGTCTTGGTTTATTTATTAGCGTTAGTTACTATTGCACCCGTGGCCATTTCCAGTAATCTCAGCGTGCCAATGTCCTTACTTTATTTTATTATTTTTATTTTGTTATTAGCTTTAGCTTTAGTGATTGCTTTTATGACAAAGTATGCTGTAGCTTTTGTGGTCTTAAAAGGACAATCAATGGGACAAGCCATGATGTCAGCTTGGAAATTATTTAAAAAGAATTGGTTGGTTAGTTTGGAAATGACTTTTATTTTATTTGCTCTGACTTTGATTGCTACGGTAGCCATTATTATCACGGTTCTGATTGTCGCTATACCAATAGTGGCAATGTACTTAGTTAGCGTTTTTGTTGGTTCCTTTATTCTCTACCTTGTCAGTTTGATTATTGGCTTACTGATTTCTTTAGGTATTGTTATTATCGGCGGCTCATTCTTAACCGTGGTACAAACAACGGCTTGGGTTGCTCTGTTTAATCAGTTAGTTACCGGCAAAGCTCCGGAATCTAAATTAGAACGGGTGTTTTCGAATGTGATGTAAAATTTTGTTTTTTAAAAGTCCCTCTTAAGAGGGACTTTTTTGTAGTCTGAACCGCGATAAGCTCAATTGTCAGAACCGCGAGATACCGCTGATAAGCAGATAAACACAGATACTATTAACTATTATGAAACTATTTATATGAAATATTATAAATCAGATATTACTGAAAAAATTATTAAGTGTGCTTTTAAGGTACATAATAATTTAGGTAACGGATTTCAAGAAGTGGTCTATCAACGAGCTCTAGCGCAAGAGTTTAAAAAGGAAGTATTAGTATTTGAAAGAGAAAAAGAAATGACCATATACTATGGTAATCAAGAAATAGGCAGAAGGAGAGTAGATTTTCTAGTAGACGAAGATATTATGGTCGAACTTAAAGCTGTTACCGAACTTAAAAGGGTTCATAGCGCTCAAGCCATAAACTATATTGAAGCCTATAATGTTAAACTTGCTTTATTAATTAACTTTGGAAGTCGCAGGGTGGAGATTCGTAGGTTCATTAAATCTGATGCAAGTATCAGAGGAAATCAGTAAATCTCGGGGTATCTCGCGGTTCAGACAATTGCAGCCATGATTGACAAAGCAGTTATTTTTTGGTTAACTTAAACATTAATCGAACATTGTAAATTTAATAAAATAAACTATAAGAAAGGAGTTTTTATGGATTCCCCGGTTGCACAAAAACTAGGAGATATAAAAAGTACAAAAGAAATAAAAGATATCATAAATCAATGGTTCAATATTTTAGAAAGAATTAACGGAATACATGTTCGTAGAACAACGGATAGTATATCTGTTGATATTCCCTGTACTGTATTTGATTTAATTAAAGACTCTGCTCCCGTAACAATGTCTTTCAGTTATTACACTTTTGAGGCGATGATATTAAATTATCAAATTGGAGAAGAGTTTGAAAAATATTTTTCTACAATGATAAAACCATAGTCAACAACCTGGCAAAACGCCTATGAAACAATTATTGGCTGGATGCAAAAATTATCACAAAAAGTTATAGAACCGGGAAAATAAAATTACAAGAAAGGAATATTGTGAAAAATAATAACAAACCAAAATTTTTAATCACCATGGTCGCCAATAAAGAAAAGAGAGATGAATGTATTGAAAACATTCATCTCTCTCTCGCTGGTAGCAAAGATGATAAACTCGCTCAGGTGCAAGAGCTTCTTTGGGAAGCAAAAACTGATACCGATGTAGTGGTCGCAGAATATTCAGAAGTATTTAAAAAAACAGTAAATATGGGTAAAGTAAAACTTTTTTTTGTAAGCTCATATCTTCGTTTTAAATGGCATTCTGATGAGCGGTTCACTCCGGAACCACTGCTTAAATTTGGAATAATTATTAATGGAAGTGCTACAACATTAGTTTTTTCACTTAACTCAGAGGATACCTTTTTTAATTTCCCCAAATATTATTTCGATAATAGGTCACTTCTAAGTGATAGAGGGATTTGTGAGATGACACAGCCCCATGAAGAATTAGCAAAAAATATTATTTGGTTCAGAGATAAGAGCGTGTACGATGAAATAACTCACATCGTACAAAGTGAAATCCAGGAATTGAATAGAAAAATCGGTCTGGATTATTTTAAGTACAATATGGCGCCGGCAAAAAAAGCCGCCTAAAGAAAAGATGAATAACAAAAAAAGCGTACGTTTTAAAACGTACGCTTTTTCAATTACTGAAATTATACTCTAATCACCACTGGCAGTAACATCGGCTTGCGTTTGGTTTGTTGGAATAAGAATTGTCCAATTTCACCACGAATCTTATTTTTGACATAATCATCTTCGGTTACTCCTGGTTGCGGCATCGGTCTTCCTTTAATAATACTTTTAATTTTCATGCGCGTCTTTTGAATCAATTCCTGATTTTCTTTCATATGAATAAAACCGCGCGAAATTATATCTGGAGAACCAATTAAATCTCCGGTCTTAGAATCAATAGTGGTAATAACAACGACCATACCGTCTTCGGACATCATTTTACGATCGCGCAAGACGACATCGTTAGAAGAATCAGTCACGCCCATACCGTCAACAAAGACATAATTGGCTGGAACTTTTTCTTTAGTAATGCGAGCGCCGTGGCGGTCCATTTCAATGACTTGTCCGTTATCAGGCACAAAGATGCGATTTTGGTTAAAACCAATGCCACGAGCCAGTTTCTCGGCTTCTTTGAGCATGTAGTGGTTAGCGTAAACCGGAATATAGTAGTCAGGACGTACCAATTTTAACATATAGGCAATGTCGTCTTTGGTGCCGTGTCCGGAAATGTGAATATCCATGAGACTGCCATGAATAACGTTATCGCACTGACGATACAAGTTATCTTTTAATCGTTGAATGGTTCGCTCATTGCCCGGAATAACCGAAGAGGAAAAAATAATCGTGTCATTCTTTTTAATTTTAATATGGCGATGTGATCCTTCAGTAATACGCGTTAAAGCGGAATTTTCTTCGCCTTGCGCACCCGGGCAAATAATCACCACTTTATTTTCGGCTAAGTTATGAACTTGCTCTACTTTAATCAAGGTTTCTTTTTTGCATTTGATATAACCAAGTTCTTTAGCAATTTCAATATTGGTTTTCATGCTATAACCATCAAGTGCAACTCGCTTACCAAGTTTTTCCGCAATTTCAATAATCCATCCAACTCTCTCAACTTGTGAAGAAAAAGTTCCAATAATAACGCGACCTGGAGCTTTAGAAATAAATTCCGTTAAATTCTTTTTTAATTCTTCTGAAGTCGGGCTAGGACGATTAGAAACAACACCAAGACTTTCTAACATCAAAACCGTTGGACGTTGTAACTTGGCTAAGTGCGTATAATCAACTAAGGGTTTGCCATCTTTAGCTCGTTCCATGGTCCAGTCACCGGGATGAATAACCGTACCGACTGGTGTCGTTAAAATTAAACCAACAGCGTCCATGATGGAGTGTTCAATTTGGAAAAAGCTGACGCGGAAAGCGCCGAGTGTTAATTTATCACTCAAGCTTTTTATTAAAATCGTTTTTAATTTTTTTGAACTATTGGGTTTATAATCTTCGACACGATGCTTAACCATGGCGAGCGTAAGATTGCGGCCAATAATAGTTGGATTGCCGAGCTTCTCTAAGAGAATCGGTGCGGCGCCGATATGGTCCAAGTGACCATGAGAAAAAATAACACCACGAATATTTTTTTCTTTACCTTTTAAGTATTCAATATTGGGAATAATATAATCGATTCCCAACATATCTTCCTCCGGGAACTGTAAACCCATATCAAGAATAACAATATCGTTATTGTATTCATACACAGTCATGTTGCGACCAACTTCTTCACAGCCGCCAATTGGAATGATTCGCAATTTATTGCGCGTATCGATATTTTGCTTAACTACGGCTTGAGTTGACGCGGGCCGTGGACGCGTTATTTGCACTTTGCCTTTCGGGCGCATATAGCGCTGCTGATTGGCATTTTTATATTTTGTTATCATAAGTTAATAGATGTGGCCAATGGCCAATAGATAAATTTTTTAATTAGTTAGTGCCGAAGGAGGGACTTGAACCCTCATGAAGTTACCCTCACAGCGACCTGAACGCTGCGCGTCTACCAGTTTCGCCACTTCGGCATTTATTATTTTGCGTTAACGTAACGGCGAGAAGTTTTTAGATACCAGTTAGCTACGGTAGAAAAACGTTCTGATGGATCTTGCATATAGGCAAATTGATAACCCTTTATTTTCTTAGTTTGCGGATAAACATAGGCTTTCCAAAATAAAGGAATTGCTGGAATTTGATCAGCTGCCGCAGCCAAAAATTTCTTATAACGATCGGCCGCCAGATTTTCATCAGTGGTAATACGAGCGTCACCCAACCAACCATCGACATCTTTAGAAATCCAAGAGCTAAAGTTTGCGTCGCTATTTGAACGCCAAATAGCAAAAGGATCGCCGTCAGGCATTTCAACAGTATAGAGAGCAATTTCAAATTGATGAGCACTTAAATCTTTAGCTACATCATCAGAGCTTTTATAAACGATTTGTGTTTGCACGCCTAGGTTTTTCCATTGCTTAGCTATGGCTTCGGCGATATTTTTTTGATCTAGAGCGGCGCTTAGATGCACAAGTAATGGTTTACCTTCTTTATTTACCCAATTGTCTCCTTGCTCAGTCCAACCCGAGCTTGCTAGAAGCTTTTTAGCGGCTTCAAGGTCAGTGGCATAAACATCATGCGCGCCTGGCATGAAATTTGGTAAAAGGGTACGCGTAGCAACACCGAAACGACCAACGCTATCAGAGACAATAGATTCTTGATCAATTGCTAATGAAAGCGCTTGTCTCACTTTTTTTTCTTTTGTTAAACCCGTATCTTTTAAGTTAAAAAAGATGGCGCTTAGAAAATCAAGGGCGGATTGATGAAAATCAATGGAATTTTTAGCGATTACTGTATCGCTTGAGTCCGCTTCAATATAGGACATGCCGCTTAATTGTCCATTATTTTGAGCGGCAATCATTTCTTCAGGACTGGCAAAGAATTTAAATTCTATTACATCAAGAAAAGGTTTTTTGCCATAATAATTTTTATTGCGTTCTAAAATGTACGAGCGAATTGTTCCAGTGTTAGCTTTGGTTAAAGATTTTAACTGGTATGGACCAGAGCCGATTGGTTTGATATTAAGTTCGGCAAAGGGCATGGTTTGTGAAGAAATGCCGTCCCACATACTTTGCGGTAAAATTCCAAAATCAAGTAAACGCGGAAAATTTCGGTATGCTTCTCGCAAAGAAAAAACAATAGTTTGTTCATCAAGCGACTTTATCGTCACACCGTTAAAGTTCGCGGCTAACGGAGATTTGTAATCAGGATTTTGAATTAAGTTAAAAGTAAAGACGACATCATCGGCGTTAAGAGCATCACCATTTTGCCACTTGGCATTTTTCAACGTAATCGTATAGGTTTTTCCGCCATCAGAAACTTTCATATCTTGTGCTAAATCCGGAATCGCTTGTCCAAGTTCGTTTCTCGTATATAAACGAGAATACATTAAGCGCTCAAGATCAGCATCAGCATCATTAAGTGAAGAATACAGCGGATTAATGTATTGCGGGTTGCCAACAATTCCTTCAATGTACGTTCCGCCATTCGCGGGAACAGTTTCAATGTGCTTAGTGTAAAATCTAAATCCTAAAAAAGCTAAAGCACCACACACAAGTATTAAAGCACAGTAGACAACAAGACGTTCTTTAGGGTTAAGAAATTTTCCTAAATATTTAAACTGTCGCGGTCCCGGAATACGAGACTTTGAAAGATGCAAAACTAAGTTTTGATCAAGGTTGGGTTTAGTTGGAGTTTTTGATTTCAAACGTCGAAACAAACGCATACGCAAAAATGGTGTTAGCTAATAGTTATAGTTTCGTGAAACGCTTCAATTGAGAGACACGTGCCTGTGTCAGGATCAATAACAAGTTTTACTCCATTGCACTGAGCGCGGCCTGTTTGAGCTAGTTCATGTCCAATTTTTATTTGTGTTAGAAAGCTTTGTACAATCGGCTGCGCCATAATACCAATAACACCATCGGCGTCGCCGGTCATACCAAGATCGCTAATATATCCAGTACCGACGCTCGTAATTTGCGCATCGGCGGTTGGAACATGAGTATGAGTGCCCAGAAGGGCGCTGATTCTTCCGTCGAGGAAATGGCGTAAGGCAATTTTCTCAGCGGTTGTTTCAGCATGAATATCTATTATTATAGCAGAAAATTTTTTATCTGTAAAGGAGTTTAAGATTTGTTCAGCACAATGAAAAGGTGATTCATAATTTTTTGGCATGAAGGTTTGGCCAATAAGATTAATCAATAAGACGTCACCTTTGTCAGTTTTAATAATTGTAAAACCTTTACCCGGAACATTGGGCGCATAGTTAGCTGGGCGAATAATTGAAAAGTTTCCATTAAAGCATTCTTCAATTAAATTGATTTGATCAAAGCAATGATCGCCAGTTGTTAGATAATCAATACCTGAATTGAGCATCTCTTGAATCGTG
This sequence comes from uncultured Gammaproteobacteria bacterium, assembly GCA_964423915.1. Lineage (GTDB taxonomy): Bacteria > Patescibacteriota > Patescibacteriia > Patescibacteriales > Patescibacteriaceae > Patescibacterium. Next base: position 7,979 of record CAYRGL010000016.1, read on the forward strand.
GCCGGCGTGACACCTTTGCCATGCGCGGAGTTTTCTCCATTAGCTAACACTAAATCAGGCGAATAAGTTTCGCGAAGTTTGGGAACGAGTTGAGCAACAGCGGCGCGGCCAAGTTTGCCGACAATGTCGCCGATAAAAAGTATTGTAAGATTCTTTTGAGGCATTTAGCGGGCGTATTCAATAACGCGAGTTTCACGGAGTAAGTTAACTTTGATTTCTCCAGGATATTTTAATTCAGCTTCAATGCGCTTAGCAATATCGCGCGCCATATCATGAGCCTTGGCGTCATTAACTTCTTTAGCATCAACAAAGACACGAATTTCGCGACCAGCTTGAATCGCGTACACTTTTTCCACGCCAGGGAATGAGGTGGCAATTTTTTCAAGTTCTTCAAGACGCTGAACGTATTGTTCAAAACTATCATGACGGGCGCCGGGGCGAGAAGAAGAAATGGCATCAGCCACTTTGACAATAATAGTAATTAAATCCTTTGGGCGATCTTCATGGTGGTTTTCAATTGGCGCAATAATTTCTTCGCTCAGACCAAACTTACGAGCAATTTGAGCCCCGATTTCTGGATGTGAACCTTTAACTTCATGATCAACGGCTTTTCCAATATCATGTAAAAGTCCGCCTTTTTTCGCAATGCTAACGTTAGCGCCAAGTTGTTCAGCTAAAATTCCGCACAAGTGAGCAACCTCAACTGAGTGCTTTAAGGCGTTTTGTCCGTAACTCGTACGGTATTTCATACGACCAATGATTTGAACCAACTTAGGATCGAAACCAGTAATACCAAGTTCATACAAAGCTTCTTCGCCAGCTTTTCTAATATCAATAGCTAATTCTTTTTTGGCTTGTTCAACAGCGTCTTCAATCTTAGTTGGGTGAATACGACCGTCTTTCATTAATTGTTCTAGAGCTCGTTTAGCAACGTGACGACGAATTGCCGAGAAACCGGAAATAGTAATAGCGTTTGGTGTATCATCAACAATAATTTCAACACCAGTAAGTTGTTCAATGGATTTAATGTTACGACCTTCGCGACCAATAATTCTGCCTTTCATTTCATCACTTGGTAATTCAACAGTGGTGGTTGTTAGTTCGGCAATAAAATTTGAAGAAATGCGTTGCATGGCGCCGGAAACAAGTTCGCGAGCTTTTTCTTCGATTACTTCAGAGCTTTCTTCATCCATTTTCTTGATACGAGAATCAAGCGCATCTTTATTTTCAGTTTGTACGCGTTCTAACAATCGTTCAATGGCTTCATCGCGAGTCAAATTAGCAATCTTTTCTAACGTAGCGTTTTGTTCATCACGAATTTTTTTAATTCGCTCTTTAGCTTCTTCGATTTCGGAAATTTTATCATACAAACCCTGTT
>CAYRGL010000017.1:0-9272 GCA_964423915.1 uncultured Gammaproteobacteria bacterium
TGAGTCGGAAGCCAAAATTAGAGAAGCTGATACGATTGTATTTCAAACTGGCGTAAACGATGCCGCTTACGATAAAGATACTAAAGAACACCTTGTCTCACCAGAGAAATTTAAAGCCAATATAGAAAAAATAGTTTTGGTAGCACGGAGTTTAGCGAAAAGAATTATCTTTGTTGGTATTAAAAATTGCGATGAATCAAAAACAATGCCGGTATCATGGTGTAATTTATGTTATGCCAACGAATATGTAAAAAAATATAATGGCATAATGGAAAAAGTTTGTGATATAAACGGAATCCAGTTTGTAGATACTTTTGGTTTATTGGATAATACCGATTTTGAAGATGGGTTACATCCAAGTACAAAAGGTCATCAAAAAATATTTGAGATTATGAGAAAACACATCCTAAGTTAAAGATTTGAGCACACCGCAAATAAAAACTGGATGATATCCAGTTTTTTTGTTAATTTTGCCAACATTACCAAATAATTAAGACGGGTATATAATATGAATGTAGTGTTTTACTATTAACCCTCTCTTATGAAGCGAATTATTATAGGACTGTTGCTCCCAGTTCTTTTTGTTTTGCTCTTTTTAACGGGTTGTACGGATTCATCCTCAAATACTAATAATTATAATTTCGATTCTTCATATCAATTTAACCAAGATTCTTCTGGAAGTAGATCGGAGCCCGTAGATGATGGGTGCTGCAAGCATTGTTCGGTGGGTCAGGCCTGTGGTGACTCTTGTATTTCCAGATCTTATGAATGCCATCAACCACCTGGATGTGCGTGTGATAATTAATTATAATTTATTAACTAAAATAAATGTATGGAAAATTCTAATAAAAGTTTTGGTTTGATTTTAATTGTTCTTGCCGCGGTTACTTTAATCGGTGTATTTTCTCATTGGACATACAGCACTTGGCAAGTAATAGATTGGGCCAGTGTGATTATTTGTGGATTAATTGGTATAAATCTATTTAATAAAAATAAATAGTAAGCTTTTTATGAATTTTAAAAAAATAATAGATTATTTAAAAAGTCATCAGCCATTATCTATTATTTTAGGACTGGTTTTGGTTGTAGCTTTATTTATTCTTTATAATGGAATTTCTACTGAGCCCGTTAGGTTAAGTTTCAATAAAGCTTGGGGATATTTTCTAGTCGGAGATTGTGATAAATATTCAGAATCATATAATGTATCTTTTGATGAAAAATTTTTGGAAAAATTCGGTGATACTGATTGGCCCGGTGATGCTACATACCAAAAAAAGTCTACCTTGGCAGAAAATTGTAAAGAAAATCATAAGAAAGCTTTTGATATCAAGATTAAAAAGGTATCGAGAGAAAATTTTAGTGATACAGCATTTATACAAGCTGATTTTACAACAGTGAATGATAATGGAGTTCATCATAATGTGCCTACAAGTTTAGTAATGAAAAAAATTGATGGGAAATGGTTCCTGAACGCATATTGCGATACAGAAAACGATTCCGATTGTAAATAATTTAATTTATTAACCCTCTTAAAACTATGTCAGAGAATAATCAAAAAACATATCCGGTCATGTTTAGCGCCGAATATCCGGAAAAATCATCTCGTTGGCTCGGGCTGGCCACGATCTTGATATTTATTAAGCCGATATTATTAATTCCACACTTTATTGTTTTATACGTTTACGGCATAATCGGCTTTGTCGCGTTTGTCGCCGCGCAATTTGCCATTCTTTTTACCGGCCGTTATCCAAAACCATTATTCATGCTGGTTAAAAGCACCTTGATTTGGCAAAATCGCGTTAACGGATATTTTATGGGTTTGAGCGATGAATATCCTCCATTTAACATGGGCTTAAACGAAATTGAAGCCAAACAAGCCAGCAAAGCACTGACCTGGGTTGTTGGTGTTATGTTGGCGCTTATTATTTTGCTTTTACTTTTTGCTTTTGTACCGAGAAAGTAATACATACTAATATAAGAAAAAAGACGACCGTTATGATCGTCTTTTCTGATTATATTGACTCCGTAACCAAGTCATGATACTTTAAGCTATTAACTTAATTGTACATTGAAAGGAGCTAGTATGATGAAGTCTATTACGGACAGACGGGCATTTATAAAAGCTTTTGATACAAAATTCAACGCCGTAAAAAACGCTCATCCCGCACTCGACACTTTTTTAAAAGAATTCCCATCTCGGACCAATATCTATATTATCGGCGGTTTTCTTCGCTCAGTAAATGACCGCCGACATAAGACAAATGATCTTGATATTATTGTCAGCTCTTCTGATAATATTTTGCAAAAAGCTGTTCGCACGAGTTTTAGAAGAGTTAAACATAATCGAATAGGCGGTTTTAAGATCAAGTCGAGGAGGCTGATAATTGATATTTGGAATCTGAAGCATCACTACGGGTTCAAAAGACAAGTAGGAAAAACGGAGCTTGAATCCATTGCCAAAAGTTGTTTTTATAACTTTGATTCAATTGTATTTAACGTAAAAACAAAAAAGTTTTGCGTCCGATACTATAATCGATGTCTAAGAACTTCAACACTGGATTTAGTAACAAAAATATAAGAAAATGACGATCATTTTGGTCGTCTTTTTTAGCTTTTTTTATTTCTAAATTATTTTTTCCAAATCCCCATCATCCGCTGTAAGACAACGAACTCGCCAATATGATAGCTGGCATGATCAATAATTTGTAAAACTTCTTGGAAAATCGTCTGACCAGTGCCCCACTTAATCGGCGTCAATAAATCATTTTTTGGATTTTTAATAATTGTTTTTAATATTTTTAAATCGCGCTCATATTCGGTAACACTCGCTAACCACATCTTTTGCGTTGCCTTTTGTTTAGGGCTTGGCCAATAATCTTTAGGCCAAACTAAATTTTTATACTTGGGATTTTTTATAAAATCAACCATATCATGCTGAGCAATCCGAATATGTTCAAGCAGCATCCACGGCGTATAAGGCAGTTTAACTAATTTTTTATTCATATACGCCAGTGGAAAATGAGCGGCTATTTTAGCAAAAGGGGCATGAGTGTGGGCTTGATTAAGATAGACTAAGAGCCTAGCTCTTATTTTTTGTTCGTTAGACATATTATAGATTTAATTATGTAAGCTTCTATAGTATTACATAACAAAGTTCAAAAGTGAACGTTTCTTTTCTGCTGTTTTGCTTAGACCCAAATACCTCAACAAGCGCTAGAAAATAATGTTAAAATTCCCCTTGAAAGCGCTCGGAATTTGGTATCCAACCCGAGCACACCGCACTATTTTATAAAGATACTAAAAAACAAACGAAAAAACGGTTAACTGTAAAAGTTAACCGTTTTTTAAATTGTTAAGAACGTATTACCATGGTGTCTCAGTAAATTCATAAGAATGCTTGTTATAATATTTAGCACGCATCTCAGAATTAGTATCTGCACCATGACTTTTAAAGAATTGAAGCATTTGTTCACGGGTGTCTTTGTCTAGTATCTGTAAGGCAACGTCATAGGGGGTCTTATTGTAATTGTTTGTTTCGTTGATGTTCGCCCCGTGCTTAACTAGTAAATCGGCAGTGCTGAGACGCCCAGCTCTAGAGGCTGCATGTAAAGCAGTACACCCATCAGCTTCTTTGCCATTAATCGGTGTGCCTGTATCAAGATATTTTTTTACCGTAGCATCCCAACCCTCATCGGCGGCCGTAAAAATATTAGTGATACTCGCCCCAATAATTTTAAGCTCTCTTTGCTCGTTACGGTTAAATTTAGTGCAACCGCTATAGCGAGAAAACTTTTGCATAATCTCATCCGGACAATCGGCCTCACTCCATGATTCTACGGATAGCACATATTTTTCTTCGCCTCTCTCCAAAAAACGCCAGAAAATATCTTTGGGAGCATCGTGGATGACAACTTCCAGTTTAGAAAAATCACAAACGCCCGGTTTAAAAAGTCCATAACCAAGGTGGGTTTGTAAATCATAGAACATAAGATCCTTAGGATGAATTTTTGCATCAAGACAAATAGCTGCAATTACTTTTTCTGCTCCTTGAATTGTTGAAACAACATCAGAAGGAGTAATGCCTGAAAAAACGCATACGCCGTTAGTGATATCATAGACAACCTCTGCAGATTTCTTATGGTATCCCCGGTATTTAGTTCTTCTCATTATTTTTTGGGTTTAATTTATGAATGTACAAATTATAGTAATATATCATAAATAATCTATTTTGTCAAGGCATATAAAACACTTTATTTTTAATGTTTATATAGTAAGGCAGTGTCTCATTTTATTGAGACGCGAATACCCTATAAAAGAGTATAAAAAGCCGAATTTTTAACTCGGTCTTTTTATATATGTTATACTCTTTAATATGTATAAACAATTTAAATCTCATCTAGAAAAAGAGTTAGCTGCTATTAAAGAATCCGGTTTGTTTAAACAGGAGCGGGTTATTGTTACGCCACAGGGAGTGCGGATAAAAGTTCAGTCTGGTAAAGAAGTTCTTAATTTTTGCGCTAATAATTATTTAGGCTTATCTTCTCATCCTGCCGTTATCGCAGCCGCCAAAGAAACGTTGGATAGCCGAGGTTACGGTGTCTCTTCAGTGCGTTTTATTTGTGGTACCCAAGATATTCATAAAAATTTGGAAGCGAAAATTTCTACATTTTTAGGAACTGAAGACACAATTTTATATGCGGCGGCTTTTGACGCTAACGGCGGTATTTTTGAACCATTACTTGGCGTAGAAGACGCGATTATCTCTGATGAATTAAACCATGCTTCTGTTATTGATGGTGTCCGTCTCTGTAAAGCGCAGCGTTACCGTTATAAAAATAGCGATATGCTTGATTTAGAAAATCAGCTTAAAGCAGCTCAGGCGCAACGTTTTCGTTTAATTGTGACTGATGGTGTTTTTTCCATGGACGGATCAATGGCTAAACTTAATGAAATTTGCGATTTAGCTGACAAGTATGAAGCATTGGTTATGGTTGATGATAGCCATGCAACTGGTTTTATTGGCCAAACCGGTCGGGGAACGCCGGAATATTATAAGGTAATGGACCGAGTAGATATTATTACTTCTACTTTAGGGAAAGCCCTGGGCGGTGCTATGGGCGGTTTTAGTTCTGGCCGCCAAGAAATTATTGATTTATTGCGTCAGCGATCACGTCCTTATTTATTTTCTAATTCCTTGGCGCCGGCCATTGTTGGCGCGGCAACAAAGGTAATTGATTTATTGAGTGAGACGACAGAGCTACGAGACAAGTTAATGGCTAATGCTTTATATTTTAGAGAAGAAATGACTAAGGCTGGTTTTGATATTAAGCCTGGTATTCATCCAATCGTTCCGGTTATGTTGTATGACGCAAAGATTGCCCAGACCATGGCTGAGAAACTTTTAGCTGAAGGAATTTACGTTGTTGGTTTTTTCTATCCGGTGGTGCCTAAAGATTTAGCTCGTATTCGCGTGCAAATTTCCGCGGCGCATGAGCGAACCGATCTTGATTTTGCCATTAAGGCGTTTGTAAAAATCGGCCAAGAATTAAAAATAATTAAGTAGCATGGCAAAAAAAAATATCGCTAAAAAATATTTCCTGATTATTGGTTTACTTTGCGTCGTCGGCTTATATCTTTGGCTGTCGTATGCTTACATATATTTTAAAATTGGCAGAGCATCTCTACCACCAGCTGACACTACGTATTCCTATATTCTAAATATTTCCAACAAGCCTGAAAAAAGTTTAGTATACGCGGCATTGGGTGACAGCTTAACCACAGGTGTTGGCGTTGATACGTATGAACAGTCATATCCATATATTCTGGCACAAAAACTATCTTTGAATCATAGTAATTTTATCTTAAAGGATTTTTCGTTTGCCGGTGCTAAAACTATCGATGTTATTAATAATCTTTTGGCCCCGGCCATAGCCAGTAAACCCGATATTGTAACGCTTTTGATCGGAACTAATGATATTCATGATCGTATTAGTCCGACAACCTTTGAAAAAAACTACGACTATATTTTAGAGCAACTGCAGACAAAAACTAACGCTAAGATATATGTTATTAGCATTCCGTTCTTAGGTGCTAATACCTTGTTGTTGCCACCATATAATTATTATTTTCATAATCAAATCATCAAATATAATAAGATTATTAAAACTGCAGCGCAAACATATAAGGCGAGTTTTATCGATTTAACTTCACCGACAGCAGAAGCTTCTACTAGTAGTTCTTACTATGCGGCTGACTTATTTCACCCGACGGCTAAAACCTATACGCTGTGGGCGACTATTATCTATGACAATTTCAATCGCTAATCCGGTTCAGGCAACATATATTTTCATGGCCATACTTCTTGTGGCCATAGTTATTTTTTGTCGTAAGAAAAAAAATTCAGAACTTTTTCCAGTTAGCGTGTCTCAAGAGCTAAAAGGCTTAGCTATCTTGGCCGTTGTTTTTTCCCATATCGGCTATTTTTTAATAACTGATCATAGTTTCCTTTTTCCGTTGTCAGTTTTAGCTGGCGCTGGCATTAACCTTTTTTTATTTCTATCAGGCTACGGTTTAACATCTAGCGCACTACATAAGCACTATTCTATCGCGCAATTTTATAAGCGCCGATTGCTAAAGTTATTTACCCCGCTCTGGATTTCGTTAGTTGTTTTTTTATCGCTTGATTTTTTTATATTAAAAATTTCCTACAGCTGGAGCTTTATTGGTTCAGCTATTGTTGGAGTTTTCTCACACGCCGATCTCTATCATGACTTTAATGCTCCGTTATGGTATTTTAGTTTAATCTTATTTTACTATTTGATTTTTCCGTTGGTCTTTTCTAAAAAATATCCCTGGCTTTCAGCTCTAGGCCTTTATATTGTTTCGGTGCTTCTAACTAATTTAAACCCCTCATTTTTAAGTGGAACGTTGGGATTTTATGAACTCCATCTTATCGCTTTCCCGCTTGGTATGGCGGCGGCTAATCTAGTTGCTCGAAAAAATAATCTAAGCTTTAGTCTTCGCCGCGGCTGGCTAAAAACAACTCTTTATTATTGTAGTTTAGCTATACTTATTGGTATTGTTGCGTATACCGCAATTTATTCAGGTGTCGGCAAGAGTCCTCTCACTGAAGAATTAATAAGTTTAGTAACGATGGCCGCTATTATTGGAATATTTATACTTAAAAAAATTGAGCTAAAGTTATTTTATGTCTTTGGCGTTTTTTCTTATGAGATATATTTACTGCATTGGCCTATTCTCTATCGCTATGATATCTTTTTTCGTTGGTTACCAGCTTGGCTAGCCTTAACTTTATACTTACTACTCTTTCTCGGGCTTGGTTGGCTGTTACAATATCTTACAAGAATAATTAATCAGGTTTGGTATCATAAAAAAATCACTAGTACGGGAACGGAATAGAGTAAAATTAGTTTAAAAATATGCCATCAGTTATACAATTTTTTAAAGAAAAAAAGAAGCTTGTGAGTACCTCACTATTAGTTTTAGTGTTTATTGGTTTATTATTACTTTTTGGTTTTTTACTATTTCGTTCGTTTCTATTAGTTCGTCATAGTAATCTTTCGGTTCGTTCAGGCGCCTTACATCATCAGGTATTAGTTACTGATCCAAACTACATTGAAGGTTGGATGACTTTTCGTTATATTAATACAATTTTTAAATTGCCGGAAAATTATCTGCCACATTATTTACAGGTAACAATTGCGCGTTATCCAAACCTTACCTTGGATTCATATAGTAAAAGTTATCATCTCGATAAACTTGTGTTTACAGAAAAAATAAGACAAGCTGTACGAGACTATATTCAAACGCAATCTAGTAAGTAGTTTGTATGTTGGAATTTTTATTATCTTTTTTGTTGCTGTATAAATACCTCGCGTTATTTGTTATTACCTTTTTAGCATCTCTGGCCCTACCCCTTCCGTCAACAATTGTTTTAATAGCAACTGGGGCTTTTGCGGGGCAAGGATATTTTAATTTTTATGACATTATTGTTATTGGTTCTATAAGTACTGTAGCTGGTGATTATGCCAGCTTTTTTATTACCCAGCGTTGGGGTGCTCATATTTTACCAAAAATTGGTTTTAAAAAATTATTAGCTTCGCAAAAATTTATTACCTTACGAGAAAATTTTATTCAGCATTCTTTTGCAAGTATTTTTTATAGTCGGTTTTTAATCACTAGTTTAGGCATACCAATTAATTTTATTGCTGGTTTATCAAAACTAACTTTTAAAAAATTCTTTATTCCGGATCTAGTCGGTGAATTAATATATGTTATATTGTATGCAGGGATTGGTTATATTTTAGGAAATGAATGGCGCTCTATCTCTGATATTTTTGAAAATATAGCTTGGGCTTTATTAATATTGGTTGTTATGGTAGTAGTTTATTTAATGTTTGCTAAAAAGAAACGCTAACTTTTTGAGGTTTAAAAGATAATTTATAAGAAAAAAGACGACCGTTTGATCGTCTTTTTTAAAACTGAATTTTTTAAATTAAGGCAAAGAGCATAAGTACCACGGCAAACTGAATTTGTGTTTCACATCTTCCAGCTTTTTTACTAAAAATGAGCATTGCACCGGTTATGAGCAAAACTAACGCCGACATGCTGGCGAAAGATATTTGCATAGTTGTTTTAGTAAACTGCAAAAAACCAAAGAGCAAGAATGTCGCGATAATGAGTAGGGCGCCGGAAAGCTGCAGGGCTCGTTCCGGACCTAAAACCATCGGCAAAGTAACGCGTTTGCCGTTATTAGCAATAATATCTTTCACGTCTTTAACAATCTCTCTTGCTAGATATGCAAAGCTGGTGAGGCCCATGCCCCAAAAAACAATGGGATGGGTTTGAGTACCCGCTAACCAACCGATGATAATCGGCGTAGTGCAAACAATACTCATTAAAATGTTTTTTGTTGACCAATGAGCAGACAATTTTAACGAATACGCTATGATTGCCAACGCATCAAAGATATAGATTAAAGCGCAAAGTTTTGGCAGCCAGATGGCGGCGATACCTAAAGAAAGACAAAAAAATATTATGCCAATAAATCGTAAGGCTTTCGGATTTTTGAATTTGAATCTTTCCGACTTACGAGTGTACATCCAGTTTGCTGTGGCATAATGATACAAGCTTGAGCCAATCGTGCCGAGCGCAAATGCTATAGCCGCCGCTATCGCTTGCTGTGGTTCTGCGTCACAAAATCGAGCAATAATCCAGGTCGCAATTCCGCCGGAAATTGGTAAAATCGGGCG
>CAYRGL010000018.1:0-9097 GCA_964423915.1 uncultured Gammaproteobacteria bacterium
TTACCCGGCAGGGTGTGGCATGTGATGGCGGGAGGACAGAGATACCATGGCGGAGGCCAAGAGCGCCGCAAAGCGAAAGGCGCCGGTACGCGGGCGTAGGCGTGAGCGCAAGAATGTGCCCACCGGGCAGGCTCATATCCATTCCACATTCAACAACACTATCGTCACGATCACGGATCCGACTGGCGCCGTGGTGTGCTGGGGTAGTGCGGGGGCGGCAGGCTTTAGCGGCAGCCGCAAGAGCACGCCGTATGCCGCGCAGATTATTACTCGTATTGCTGTTGAAAAAGCGAAAGAAGAATATGGTTTGTCTGAAGTAAAGGTGTTTGTTAAAGGCGTTGGTACTGGTCGCGAGTCAGCGGTCAGGGCTTTAAATGCTAATGGCTTGAATGTTACTTACATTAAAGATATCACTCCTTTACCACATAACGGTTGTCGCGCTCGTAAACCACGTCGCGTTTAACCACTGATAACACTGATAATTATTATGTCACCATTACCAAAACAAGGCGGCTCGGCTCGTCCCAAGAAACAAAGTACCTACGGCATTCAGCTTCGTGAAAAGCAGAAGGCTAAAGAAATGTATGGACTTCGCGAAAAGCAATTTAAATTGACTTTCTTAAAAGGTCAGAAAAAGGGCGGGGACGCCGGAGAAAATTTGCTTCGTTTACTTGAAATGCGTTTAGATAATGTTGTATATCGTTTTGGTTTGGCTATTACTCGCAAACAAGCTCGCCAAATGGTAAGCCACGCGCACTTTACGGTGAACGGAGAAAAGGTAAACATTCCTTCCTATCAAGTCAAAGCTAATGATGTTGTGGCCGTACGAAAGAATAAGAAGGACAAAAAACCATATCAAGATTTAACAGAACGTTTAAAAAAAGCCACGACACCAGGTTGGGTAAATTTTGAAGTAGGAGAAATGTCTGGCAAAATTTTACATGAACCTAAAAAAGAAGATTTAGATCAATCAATTGCCAGCCAGCTGATTGTTGAATTCTATTCACGTTAATTAGCTTTTAAAAGCCCATACGGGCACGCAAAAAAATATGTCAAAAATTGCCTTACCAAAAAAAGTTTCCATTATCCCGTCCGAGGAAGAAAACCGCGGACAGATTGTTATTGAGCCATTGGCTCCTGGTTATGGTATAACCATTGGCAACGCCTTGCGTCGCGTCTTGTTAGCCTCATTACCTGGTACAGCGGTGATTGGTGCTAAGATTGAAGGCGCTAGTCATGAATTCATGGCCTTACCTAATATTAAAGAAGATGTTTTGGAAATCATGCTTAATTTAAAAAAAGTTCGTTTTAAACTTGATGAAGGCGTTACTGAGGCTCGTTTAACCTTATCAGCGTTTGGAGAAAAGGCTGTTACGGCGGCTGATATTGAAAAACAAGCTGGCGTTGAAATCGTTAATCCAAAATGTGTTATTGCTCATATTACTGACATGAGCGGCAAACTTTCCATTGAAATATTTGTTCGTCGCGGTATGGGCTATGAAACAATTGAGACTCGTGAAGAAGGCAAGAAAGAATTAGGTTATATTGAAATCGATTCAATTTTTTCACCAGTTTTGCACGTTGGTTTAGAAATTCAAAACGTGCGTGTTGGTAAAATGGTTAACTGGGAAAAAATGGTTTTGGATGTCTTAACTGACGGAACTATTTCCGTAGAAGATGCCTTTACCAACGCCAATCACATTTTAATTGATCAATTTTCCGGCTTAAAAGACATTGCTGAAGGTAAAATTATTGAGGAAGCTGTCGTTGAAGAAACGCCGACCGAAGAAATTGTGGCTGAAGAAATTGTCGAAGATGAAGAAAAACCTAAATCTAAGAAGAAATAATAAAGTATGCGTCACCGAAACACAGGAGTAATTTTAGACAGAAAGAAGGGCCCGCGCGAGCTTATGCTTCGTAACTTAGCGGCCAGTGTTTTAATGTATGAAAAAGTTAAAACTACTCAGGCTAAAGCTAAAGCGGTTCGCGGTTTAGTTGAACAAATGATTAGTGTTTCAAAAAAAGGTGACTTGACTGCCCGACGTAAATTAATTAGCACTCTACCTCAGCCTTTGGCCGTGAAGAAAGCGATGGAAGTTTTAGGAGCGCGTTATAAAGAACGTAAGGGCGGCTATACTCGTATTGTTAAATTAAACAATCGAGTTGGCGATGGCGCTGCCATGGTCCAAATTGAACTAGTATAAATTATATGGCTAAAGCAACTCCATTACTCCGCAATCGTCATTCTATTGATGCCACAGGTCTAGCCTTGGGACGTTTGGCGGTTAAAGTTTCAACCTTACTGCGCGGAAAGCATAAAGCAACATTTCAACCTCATAAAGATGAAGGTGATATTGTAGAGGTGCTTAATGTTTCTAAATTAAGTTTTACCGGTAAGAAATTAAGCCAAAAAGAATACCATCATTATTCCGGTTACCCGGGCGGTTTAAAAACCAAAAAAATGGGCGACGTTTTCAAAGTAAAACCAGATGATGTGTTACGTCGCGCTGTTCGCGAAATGTTGCCAGACAATCGTTTGCGTACCGCTATGATGAAACGTTTGATTATCAAATAATATATGACTGAAACTAAAGCTAAGATAGTAAAGAAAACTATAAAAGAACCAGTGGCAAAAACTGGAACGTATTTACAGGCTACTGGTAAACGAAAAACTGCGGCTGCTCGGGTTCGTTTATTCAAAGGTGGCAAAGGAGTTATTACGGTTAATGATATGCCAATGGCTAAATATTTTAGTACTCCGTTAATGCAAATGGTAGTTGAAGAAGCCTTGAAAGGTGTTTCTTTAGATGGTCAATTTGATGTTACGGTTCGTGTTCGCGGCGGTGGTAAACAAGGTCAAGCTGAAGCAGTTCGTCACGGTATTGCTCGCACAATTTTAGAAATGGATCCAAGTTTACGTCCGACCTTAAAGGCTCAACGTTTGCTAACTCGAGATTCTCGTAGAAAAGAACGTAAGAAACCGGGACTTAAGCGTGCTCGTCGCGCCCCGCAATGGAGCAAGCGTTAATACATGACTTATAAAAAATATCTCGTAATGAGATATTTTTTAATTGCTAATTGATGCCAAAAATGATAGGATATCCATGATTATATGACCAGTGTTGCTAAAAATACTTCTTATTTTACCTTGGCTTTGATTTTACAAAAAGTCATTTCTTTAACGTATTTTACCTTGTACGCTCGGTATTTGGGTGCAGCTGATTTAGGTCAATACTATTTTGCTATTTCCATTACGTCGATCTTTGGCATTTTTATAGATTTTGGTATTGGCAATGTCATCACACGAGAAGTTTCCAAAGCACCGGAAAAAGCCAAAACTATTTTAGCTAATGTTATTGCGTTGAAAATTCCTTTGGCCTTACTGACGGCTGGAGCTTTGCTTATTTGGTCCAATGCTTTGCATTATGACTTAATTGTTAAACAATTAATCTATATTTCTTGTTTGACCATGATTTTTGATGGTTTTACTAATTCTTTTTTTGATATTGCTCGCGGTTTTCATACCTTAAAATACGAAAGTATTTCTTCGGTCTTTTTTCAAACTATTGTTTTGATTCTAAGCTTAATCGTCTTACATGAACACCAAAGCGTGGTATGGTTGATGGCTACGTTAACAACAGCCAGTGCCGTTAATTTTTTCTACTCAATGATTGTTGTGCGCAAAGTTTGGAAAATTCCGGCCTGGCCAAAATGGGATCCGCAGCTTATCCGGCAATTAATTAAATTGACCATTCCCTTTGGCTTATTTGTTCTTGTTCAGCGCTTTTATACCTATTTTGATTCTGTATTACTTTTTAGATTGGCTGATAGCCGAGCGGTTGGCTTGTATCAGATTCCCTTTAAAATAATTATTGCCTTGCAATTTTTGCCCTTGGCCTTTGTCGCTTCCTTATACCCAGCGTTAAGTTCATATTGGCATAATGCTCGCGAAAAACTTTCTTTAGCTTTGGAACAGGGAATAAAATATTGCTTATTAATTTCGATACCAGTCTCCATGGGCGCAATAAGTTTAGCAGACCAAATTGTTTTGTTGTTTAAAAGTGATTTTGGCGAAGCCGCACCATTAATTCGTATTTCAATGTTAGCTGTGCCATTTATGTTTGTTGCTTTTCCTATTGGATCATTACTTAATGCCTGCGATCAGCAAAAACGAAATACAATTAACATGACTATCACCGCTTTTTTTAGCGCCACTCTAAACATTATCCTCATTCCTCGCTATGGTGCTATGGGCGCGTGTATAACTACAGTAATAAGCAGTATCTTGATGTTGACTCTGGGTTTACTAGTTGTGCCTCGTATTACAACTTTGCGCTTAAAGCACACCATCATAATGATTGCTAAAATAGCAGGCGCGGGAATTGTTATGACAGTGTTTGCCCTATTGGTTAAATATCATCTTCATCCAATTGTAACAATTATTAGTTCAGTCTTTGTCTATGCACTGGCAATTGTGGCTTTTAGAGCTATCACTAAAGAAGAGATGGGCGGTCTTAAAAAGATATTTACTAAACAAGAACAAGTATGAAAACAGTTTTATGCGCTTTGGAATTTCCGCCGGCTTTTGGTGGCGTAGAAACCTATTATGCGCAGCTTAGTAACTATTGGCCTGAAGAAATGAGCGTTATAGACAATCACGAGCAAGCCTTAGTTAATAAAAAACTACCTTTTTTTTCTTGGCTACCGGCATGTTTTACAATTTCTCGAACAATAAAAAATTCTAAACCCGATTGGTTTATTGCTGGAGAAATTCTGCCAATTGGTACGGCGATGTGGTTTCTTTCACATTTTGTAAATTTTCGTTATGCCGTAGTCTTACATGGTCTAGATTTTTCTTTAGCGACACAGGTCTTTTGGAAAAAATTTATTGCTAAAAAAGTTTTAAACAAAGCCAAAGTTATAATTTGCGCTAATAGTTACACCGCTAAATTGGTGAGTGAATTTATTAATGATACAACTAAAGTTAACGTTATTAACCCAGGTATCGATGCTCAATTGCCAAGTTTTAGACCAGGGCTAGCACATGGCCTACGAGAAAACTATGGCTTGGAGCATTGTTTTGTTTTACTAAGTATTGGGCGCTTAGTGAAACGCAAAGGCGTTGATGCGGTTATTTCAGCTCTAAGTTCATTAAAAACCGCGATTCCAAAAATCAAATATGTTGTTATTGGATCTGGTCCGGAAAAAGAACCACTCCATCACGCTGTTGAAAAACTTGATTTACAAAGCCAAGTTATTTTTCTGGAGTCAGTTGATAATGAGAGCAAGTGGGCTTGGTTAAGTATTTGTGATGCACTTATTATGCCATCACGAAATATTTCTGGAGATTATGAAGGTTTTGGCATTGTCTACTTAGAGGCGAATATGTTTTCCAGGCCGGTTATTGCCGGTAAGAGCGGGGGAGTAAGCGATGCTGTTCAAGATATGCGCAATGGTTTGGTGATTGATGAAGAAAGCCCAGAAGCCATTGCTGAAGCTATACAAACATTAAATCAGGACAGAAATTTGGCTGAGCACCTAGGCGAACAAGGAAAAGCTTGGGTACAAGAAAACTTTAATTGGAAACATAAAGCGCAAAGCTTTTACGATATTTTAAAAAAAGCTTTATGATTTCAATTATTATCCCAGTCCATAATCAAGCCACGCAAATAACCTTATGTTTGCACAGTATTTTAGAACAAACGGAAAAAGATTGGGAACTCATTATTGTTAATGACGGATCAACGGATGCTATAGAACAGGTTGTTGAGAACTTTATTAACAAAAATCCCAACAAAAAAATATATTTTTTTTCCAAAGCTAATGAAGGCTCAAACCCAACTAGAAATTTTGGCTTTACTAAATCACAAGGCGAGTATGTTATTTTTTGTGACGCCGATATAATCATGAAACCAGAGATGCTTTTTTCTATGAAAGAAATTTTAGAGAAGAATTTAGATATCAGTTTTGTATATTCTTCTTTCTATTATGGCGCAAAATTGTTTAGGCTACATGAATATAGCCAGACCACTTTACAACAAGGCCCCTATATTCACACCACATCGCTCATTCGCCGTAGCGACTTTCCTAACTTTGATCCAAGAATTAAACGTTTGCAAGACTGGGACCTCTGGCTTACCATGCTAGAAAACAGAAAAACCGGTTATTGGATTAATAAGCCATTATTTAAGGCACAATTAGGTAAAGGACATTTTAGTCAATGGTTACCTCAAATTACCTATAAAATTTTCCCATTTTTACCTTCAGTTAAAAAGTATAAAGAAGCTGTTAACATAATAAAAAATAAACACACACTGAGCTCATGATTCGAAATTTACTTATCACACTGATTTTAACGTGTCTTTTGGGATTTTCTTTTGCCCAGCCAACCAGTATCTATAATGCCGGTAAATTTATTAATGCTCAGATTAAAGATACTCAAGTTAATCTTGAGGTTGTCGAACAAGAACGCGACTGGTACAATGGATTAAGTAACCGAACAAATCTTTGTCCAAATTGTGGTATGTTATTTAATTTTTTTAAAAGTTCAGATCAAACGTTTGTCATGAGAGAAATGAATTTTCCGCTTGATATCGTCTGGTTAAATCACGGGTTGGTAACCGGCATTTCCGCTGATTTGCCAGCGGAGCATGTCGAACCATATACACCATATCCATCGCCCTCAGCAGTCGATGAAGTCATAGAGCTACCTTCCGGTTTTGCTGCTCAGCATGGAATACATGTTGGAGACACAATTAATTTATATGAAAGCCTTAAATAAAAATCAAAAATATTTTTTAATTATTATCGCTTCATTAGTTTTAACCGAACTCTTTTCTTTTTTTGCTTATGAGTTTCGTCCGCTTAACTATCTAATTGGCGGTATCATTATTATTTTAGCTTTAGTCCTAAGTTTCAAGGATTTATTTTATGGTTTTTTAATTATTATCATCGAACTATTAATTGGCTCTCAAGGTTATTTATTTTCTATTGGTACTGAGCCGAAAAGACTTTCTTTAAGAATGGGTTTGTGGATTGTCGTAATGGCGGTTTGGTTTACAAAAGAATTAGTATATTTCATTAAACATAAGCACTTAGGCAAATCAATAAAAGACTTTCCATATCTTAAACCCTTGCTACTTTTAGTTGCTTCGATTGTCTTAGCAGCACTTATTGGTTATTGGCATGGAAATGCCACGAGCCTTATCGTTACCGAAGGCAAACGCTGGATCTATCTTATAACTATTATTCCATTTTATACACTATGCGCTTCTTCGGAAAAACGTCGCTGGCTTATTATTGCTTTAGCAGCCGCTGGGGTATGGATTGCTTTTAAAAGTTTTGCTATGCTTTTTGTTTTCTCTCATGAAATGCCTTTGCTTGATCAATTGTACGCCTGGACACGTTATGATTTACTAGGAGAAATAACATTGCTGCCAAATAAATTTACACGAGTATTTTTACAATCACAAATTTTTGCCATCCCGGCGTTTTTTATCTCAATTGGTTTCTTTGTTAAAAAAATCTATAGTGCACGATGGCAACTTAGTTTAAATTCAATTGTTCATCTCATTGCCATTTCTTTTTTCTTTTCAATTATTTTAATTAGCTTATCTCGAAGCTTTTGGATAGGTACGGTTTTAGGCCTTTTATTTGGCCTTATTTTATATATCTTTTGTTTACGACCGAAACCACGCAGAGTACTGGTTTTGGCCTTCTACGGGGCTTCTGTCGCTATTTTAAGCGCTATTTTCTTAGTTATAGCGGTTCGCTTTCCGTTTCCTCGACCAACAAGTGATATTAGCAGTTCAATCCTGACTGACCGGGCTACCGAGTTTGAGGCAGGCGCGGCTTCTCGTTGGTCGCTTTTACCCGTGATGCTCAACTCAATTAAAGAACAACCGATTTTAGGACAAGGCTTGGGCAAAACCTTGACCTATAATTCAAGTGATCCGCGCGTTAAACAAACAACGGCTTCGGGAATGTATACAACCGACGCCTTTGAATGGGGTTGGTTTGATCTTTGGTTAAAGCTTGGTTTACTTGGTCTGGCCGCTTATATTTGGTTTTTATTGGCGATTGCCAAAAGTGGCTGGAACTTAATTAAAAAACAACCTGAACTGGCTATCCCAATTTTAGCAAGCTTGGTTGCCTTAGTTGCCTTGCATTTTTTCACGCCTTATTTAAACCACCCTCTTGGCTTTGGCTATCTGTCAATTCTAATGGCACTGTCACAAGCAGGTGGTAAGGGACTTGCTTAAATTGAAAGACTATTGTATAGTTGCTTGTATTATTATTGAATAAAATTATATGGGTGAGCAGCAGATTATTTCCGAGGAAGGATTTCATAAACTTGAAGAAGAACTTCATCAACTAACAACAACTAAACGACGAGAAATTGCTGAGCGTATTGAGCGTGCTAAGGAACTTGGGGATTTGAGCGAAAACGCCGAGTATGCTGAAGCCAAAGAAGCACAAGCGTTTAACGAAGGCCGTGTGGCCGAAGTAACTGCCTTGTTAAAAAATTTAACTGTAGTCAAAGGTCATGGCAAAGGACACGTTGGTATGGGCTCGAAAATTACCGTAGAAGCAAACAGAACAGAAAAAGAATTTACCATTGTTAGTTTTAATGAAGCAGACCCTTTGTCGGGAAAAGTTTCTAATGAATCTCCTATGGGCTTAGCGTTTTTAGAAAAGAAAGTTGGCGACACTGTTACGGTTCACACTCCAAAAGGCGACATTAATTATAAAATTACAAAAATAGTATAAACGATAAATTTTAAAAACCCCTGAAATAAATCAGGGGTTTTTTGTATATGAAAAAACTTTATATGTTGGAATAAGGCCTAGGGGCAAAAGCATGACTAACTTTCTGGCAAGCTCAACCTCTTCCCATTGTAAAAGATAACGCACGGTTGCTTTAGTATAATTAGACATTCTAACCGCTTCTTTTTCATCGTCTGAAAATACTAATGAAATAGGTATCTTACTACATATGGCATATTCTTCAAGATGTATGACAGCGATTCTTAAGGATTCTAGACCTTCCTGAAAATTGCTTCTAATTCGGTAGGCATTACCCAAATCTCTAGAAAGA
>CAYRGL010000019.1:0-8915 GCA_964423915.1 uncultured Gammaproteobacteria bacterium
GTGCAGAGAAATATAAAAACGAAGCTGTTGTTGGAGTAAAGCCTCTATTTACGTCTCTTGGAACATTTGTGTTATCACCTGGAAGCAGGATTTTGTTATCAGCAGAAATGACACCTGGATATGTTAAGCTACCAGCAATAATATCTATAGTACCTGGTTTAGAATTACTGTGAGTTGTCCAGTTGTTATTTGTCGTTCCGCTTGAAGAAGTATTCCCACCAATATTGTCGCCGACGGCATAGCCGAAACCCTCTACTAATATTTGTCCATATGTAAGGTTAAAACCGAGGCAAAGCATTGCAGTAAATAAAGTAAACATTAATTTTTTCATTTTTTATGTAGGTAATTTAAGAAATTAGTTGGTTTTCCCCACACATTTCCTGTTTATATAAACAAGCAGGGAAGACCAACTAAGATACTTAGAATAACCATTTTTCAAGGTTCAAGATTATACTAAAATAGTACTTATTGTAAGTTTTGTCAATTATTAAAAACAGGGCTTTTGGCCTTGTTTCTTTATTGATATACTGATAGAGTAGGATATTGCCGTGATTTGAATTCTTGAATTTCTAGACTAATGAAGAAAAAAAGTAAATTAGTATCTATTTTTACCAGCGCGACTTTGTTTTTAGTCGTTGCTTTTTCGTGTTTGATTCAAAAACCAGTTTTAGCCGCGACTGATCAAAATGCACCAACACCAAACGAAGTTTTGGTTTTATATAATTCGTCTTATACAACGGATGAAGATTCTAATAGTGTGCAAGATAGTCAGCAGATTGCGCAGTACTATCAAAGTCAACGACCCGGTGTTCATGTTACATCACTGCCTATGCCGTTGACTGAGGAAATTACCTGGAACCAATACAATACACAGATCATGGCGCCATTAGAAGCATATTTGGCGAGTAATAATTTAACAAATTCCATAAAAATTATTGTTACGGTCAAAGGCGTGCCATTAAAGATTCAAGGTGATCCCGGCTTTCAAGATCCTTTTGCTGATCCGTGTAGTCCGTTTTGTCCGGTTAACTATGCCGGAGTTGATGCGGCCATAACCTTGCTTGGTCAAAATTTTAAAACAACTGATCATGGACAGGCAAATCCCTACTATGCGACTGATCCAAGCTTTTTGAAAAATGATCATTTTAAAAGTAATTTTTTTACGACTAACGGTTTTACTTTAAGTTATTTAGTTTCTCGTTTAGACGGCTATACCCTAAGTGATGTTTTGGGCATGATTGATCGCGGTGTTGGAGCTGATACAAGTAGTAGTGGGTATTGGGTGTTGGATCAAAGCCCAACTTTTCATGTTGATACCATGTCTCAAGCTAATACCGCGCTGGTAAATCATCATAAAAATACAATTTTTGATTCATACCCACCGGCTTCTTCATATGTTACAACCAGTACTCATCCGATTATAGGCTATACTTCATACGGTTATCTTGATAACATGGGCGACGGATATGTTTCTAATAATCCGGTTAATCCTAATCATTTAAATTTTACGCTATTGCCCGGTGCAGTTTTTTCAACTTGGGAATCGTTTAATGGTTGGAGTTTTGTATCAGCTAATGGAGCAGCGCCGCAACTAACTCACGGTCAGGTTGCTGAGTGGATTGAGATCGGCGGCAGCGGTGGCATCGGTAATGTTTATGAACCCTATACCAGTACCGAAGCGCAAGAATTTATTTGGATGCCGGCCTATGCTGTCGGTTATCCGTGGATTGAAGCGGCTTATATGAGTTTACGCAAAATCGGTTTTGTTCAGACAGTTGTCGGTGATCCGCTAATGGTGATTGCTGATAATATTAATCCGGGCCCGATAACTAATATGCAAGCTGTGGCTAATGATGGTTCAGTTGATGTAAGTTGGACCAACCCGTCAGATAACGACTTGGCAGCAATAGAACTTATTCGCAAAACTGGTTCGTATCCGACTAGTGTTAGTGACGGTACGGAAGTATATTCTGGTTTAGGAAATTCATATCATGACGCAACTACGGTTAACGGAACAACCTATTATTATGCGGCGTTTGCCCGCGACACAACTTGGAATTACTCTTCCTTAAATAGCGATTCAAAAATTTCTATTATGGCGCATGATAATACACTTCCGGGCGCGGTAAGTAATATGCAAGCAGTAACAGGAGCAGGCTTAGCTAATTTGACTTGGACAAATCCGTCCGACCCAGATTTTTCCGGCATAAAAATTATTCGTAAATTAAATTCATATCCGACGAGTATTAATGATGGCACGCAAATATATTCAGGTGCAGATACTTCTACACTTGATGTCGGACTTATTAATGGAGTTGATTATTATTATGCCGCGTTTGCTTTTGATACGTCACTAAATTATTCAATTTTAAATGATGACTCAAAAGTTCATGTCTTTATTTCAGCGCCGTCAGGTGGTGGGGGAGGTGGCGGCGGTGGGGGAGGTGGTGGAGGCGGAGGTTCTCCCGCACCTGATCCAGTAATAGTTGCAAGTAATCCACCTCAAACAAATGACCTTGATAGAAAATCAGACATTGTCAGTTTGATTGAGGATGAATGCGCTAAACTTATCAGTAAAGCAAATATAAAAACTTATTTTATTAATGAGGGGACGCAGACGACGCTAGGCTTAGGATCAGGCGAACGCGCCGCGGCAGTTAGTTCATATCAAGCGGCGTATGGAGCCGAGCCGCACACCATGCAAAACTGGGAAGATGTTTTAAATATCGCCAA
Source organism: uncultured Gammaproteobacteria bacterium (assembly GCA_964423915.1). Classification (GTDB taxonomy): domain Bacteria; phylum Patescibacteriota; class Patescibacteriia; order Patescibacteriales; family Patescibacteriaceae; genus Patescibacterium. The sequence goes on from CAYRGL010000019.1 coordinate 2,734, forward strand.
TGGCCGTTGGCCAATAACTGTGTATAAGCCGGTTGAATCTCGAGCTTACCTAGATTTTAAAAAAGTGTATGGCCGAGCTGCTAACATGACAAATTCAGGTGATGTTAACGCACTTAAAATGATCGGTTATGGTGTACGAGCGACAGCAGCGCGTGATTTAAAGGCAGAATTTGCAGCTACGCAAAGTTTTAAAAAGATTTATAAGACTCTGCCAAAAACCGCTTGGCAATGGAATATAGTTAGAGCTATGGCTTACTCAGGCGTTAAGAATAAGAAATAATAAACTATTATTCTTTCTTATTTTGTGCTAAAATAGGGCTGGATTTCAATAAAACACAACATGAAAAAAGTTGCTTTTGTTATTGTTTTTTTTCTCGCGTTTCTCTTTATCTGGGCATCGCATGTTCAAGCCGGTCCTCCGGGTCCGGCGCCGCTTACTTTTACTCCGCCTTCACCGCAAATTGAAGATACAGTTGTGGGATTAAATTGTCGCAATGCTGATTCTCAGTATTATGTGTTTGATAATTCCGGCAATTTATACGGTTCGAATTTTTCCTGTGCTACTCCTTTCGCCTTCAATAATCCCGGTTCGTTTACTGTTGTTGAGTGGAAATCAAATTGCTCGACTTTTTCTGGCACGACTCTTGGAGAAGCACGCGCTGATGGTTTTTGCTATATTCAAGAAGCGTCCTATTCCATAACGGCCAGGACAGCTTATTATTTTAATAATGCAGTCAATACAAATCCGGGACAACTCGGAAATTATTGGAATAATGCGGGCTTAACAAGTCATGCTTCTCAGTTGCCAAATTTTAACGTTGACAAGGTTACGGTTGTTGCCGGAGCAATCTTTGCTGGTAATGCTATTTTTAACGGTGATGCGGCTAATCATGGAACCGTTGATGGTATGGCAACCTTTAATCATATCAGTTCAAATGATGGTACGGTTACGGGCGACGCAACGTTTGTCGGAAATTTTTCTGAGAATACTGGCATAGTGCAAAGAGCAATGATCCGAGATTATAATTCTGAGGTTTTACTCAACTCAGCTTTTTCTTTGCCGGGATATCCTAATCGAGATTTTGTTACGCGCGGACCGTGGACAATTAAAGCTGATGGCGTATCGGTCCGTCTTTTCGGTTCAGCGATTGATGGCAATAGTACCTTAGTGAGGCTTAACGGTGGCAAATTGATTAGTAGATATGTTTTTACCAATGATACTGATCAGTCACCAGGGACGCTTGGAAATTATTATTGGTATGATTATCTTGAGCCTGATTATCCTGATGGGATGCAGTCTGCTTTACAGTTACCTGATTTTAGTGATGATGAAATCACTATTGTTCCGGGGGCAATTTTTAATGGTGATTATGTTGCTAATGGTGACGCTATTAATAACGGCGTAGTTACGAATACAGGCACTTTTCACGACCATTCTCAAAATGACGGTGAAGTCACTGGTGATGCAACTTTTAGAGATTATGCACAAAACGCAGGGGATAGCGCCACGGTTGATGGCAACGCATTTTTTTATGATCATGCTATTAACTCAGGGGCTATTCGCCAAGATGCAACTTTTTATAATGACGGTCCGGAAAATCTTGGAGTCAAAGGTGGTGCGACCAGCGGCGTTACCGGCGTTGAAACTCGTTACTATACAGTTGATTCAATAGCAATTCAAGATTTTACAAGTGTCGGACCGTGGACGGTTGTTGCTGATGCGGCCGTGGTTGATGTTTCAAGTTCTACTTATGATAATACAACAACTTTCACACCCCTGAACGGCGGTTCATTTGTGGGAATAGTAGGAGCGACTTATTACTTTAACAATGCTTCAAGCACTTCCCCGAATGATCAGGGAAATTATTGGAATGATTCGGGCTATAGTGACCCGGCGACGCATTTACCAGATTTTGCCACAGATCAAATAAATATTGCTGAGTTTGCGATTTTTGACGGTAACTATATTGGTAACGGTTCGGCAATTAACTCCGGTGAAGTTACTGGCAACGCTGTTTTTAATGGTTCTTCCAACAACGGCGACGGAAGCTTTTATAACGGAGGAGCGGTTGACGGTAATGCTACTTTTAATGATAACTCCGTTAATAGCGGCTTAGTGGGCGGCACCGGCACTTTTCATGACAACGCCGATAATAACGGTAACGGTTTTAATTTTGGTGCCACGGTCGAACTTGATGGATTTTTTTATGACAACTCCACTAACCACTCTGACGTGGACGGTAATGCCTATTTTTTCGACAGTAGCGTAGAATCCGGCCATGTTCATAACAACGCTATTTTTAACGGTGATCTGTCAGAAATTCTTCATCACGGCAACGCACGAATTGATGGCATTCAAGAGCGCCGCTATAGTTCTGATATAGAAACTACTCGTGATTTCACTCAAGAAGGAAATTGGACAGTTCTAGCTGATGGCGCAGTCGTCAATGTTACCCGCGCGACATTTAACAACAATACTGTATTTACTACCGCGAATAACGGATCTTTTATTTTCCCCTTGCCAGTTTTAAGCTCGGCTTCTATTCATGCTAAAACTTTGACATTAACATATGACCGTCTTTTAAATACTACTTCAATTCCAGCTCCTAGTGATTACGCCGTAACGATTAACGGCATTCCGTTAAACCCGACAAGCGTTACTATTATGAGCTCTCAGGTAATTTTAAATTTAGCCCTTTCGGAAAATATTTCTACTAATGATAGTGTTTTGCTTAGTTATACGCCAGGTCTTAATTCGGTGCAAAGTCAGCAGGGCGCAACTGCGACCGCGCTTAACGGCACAACAGTTGGCATTCTTACCACTGTATCAGTAGGAGATAATCCTTCAAACTCCGTGGCAGTTGGCACAAAGCTATATGTTATCAATAATGGCGCCGGCACGGTTTCAGTTATTAATACCAATACGGACGCCGTTGTAGCTACCGTAACAGTCGGCACTAATCCGCAGAGTTTAGCGGTATCTGGTACTAAAGTGTATGTGCCTAATTTTAACAGTAATTCAGTATCCGTTATTAACACCTTAACTGATACGCGTATTACCAATATTAACGTTGGTGCTGGACCATTAAGCGCGATTGCGGTTGGAACTAAAATTTATGTTACTAACGTAAACGCTGGGACGGTTTCGGTTATTAATACTTCGACCGATACAGTTATTGCAACAATCAGCGTTGGATCCAACCCGCGTTATCCGTCACTCGTCGGCACTAAACTATATGTAAACAATGCTAGTAGCTCTTCAGTTTCGGTTATCAATACGTTAACTAATACTGTAACAGCGACAATCACTGTTGGTTCTAACCCGCAAAACTCATCAGTTTTAGGCACTAAATTATATGTTAACGCCAACAGTAATGTCTCAGTGATTAATACTTTAACTGACACTGTTTCTTCGACAATAGCTGTTGGCAGTACTGCAAAAATGAGTTGCGTCGTCGGGACAAAATTATATGTAATGAAGCTTAATAATTTTGTTTCTGTTATTAACAGCGCGACTGATACTGTACTAACGACCATTCAAGTTGGCAATGCGCCCTTTAGCTGTTTAGCAATCGGAACGAATGTCTACGCGCTTAATGCTTTTGGTGCGCCGTCTAATACTAGTAATAGCGTTTCTGTTATTGATTCTAATACAGATTTAGTAACTGATACTATCGCTGTTGGAACAGCTCCCGGCGGATCCTCGGCCGCTGGAACAAAATTATATGTTCTTAATAATGGAGATAATACTGTTTCAGTAATTGATACAAGCTCTATTGTTAGTCAATTGCCTAAGCTTGTTTCTTTTAGTTCTAATACTCCTAGCGGAGGATATTCGGTCGGTCAAACAATTACTATTACGGCGAATTTTGACAGACTACTCTTAGCCGGATCAACGATGACGGTTAGTCTTAATAGTGGAGCTTCGATAGTTTTAAATAACTTGAATGTAAATACTCTTTCCGGAATTTATACGATTGCCAGCGGGGAATTAACTCCCGACCTTTCTGTTTCAGCGATAACTAGCGCCTCGGTTAGCGATATTGCCGGCCATACGCGGACTAGTTATACTATTCCTAGTTCTGTAGGAAATTTCAGCGCTGAAAATCCGCTGATCATGCGTAACCTCGGTGACGCCAGTAATATTGTTATTGGCTCATATAAAAATATCACAACTGATTCAAATCCTGCACAGATTTCTGAACCCATATCAATACGAAATGTCTATTATTTTTATGTTACCAATCAAGGCAGTAATTCGGTCTCAGTGATACGCCAGAATGATAATTCAGCTATAGCTGTAATTTCCGTTGGTCATGAACCTTATGGAATTAAAGAAGTGTCTATTCGTGGTGTTACGTATCTATATATTGCCAACACGGCCGACAATACGGTTTCGGTTATTAATTCGCAAACAAATGCAGTCATAGCAACAATTTCGGTTGGTGTAAAACCATATTCTATTGATACTGTTGGCACTACGATATATGTCACTAATGGGCAGTCAAATTCAGTTTCTGTTATCGACGGTTTAACCAATACAGTGACTACGACTATTCCGGTTGGTTTAAATCCTCGCGGTATTAAAGCTCAAGGAACTGATATATATGTAGCAAACTTTGGAGATCAAAATTTGAGCGGTGGTAATAGTATTTCAGTAATTAATTCTTTAACAAATACTGTCACTAATACGATTATTTTGCCAGCTGGTACGGCTGGGCCTTTTGCCTTAACTAGTAACAATGGAAATATATACGTTGCTAACTATTTGTCTTCTGATATTTCAGTAATTGATGCGACTTCAAAAACCATCATTGCGACAACCTCAGTCGGTGCTGGTTCTCGCAATATTATTTCCACAGATAATGGAATTTATGTAACAAGTTTTAACAGCGGAACAATTTGGAAACTCAGTCCGACTAGTTATGCAGTCACCGCCATTACTACGACAGGAAATTCACCGGCGGGTTTAAGTTCCTCGGGAAACGATCTATATATTTTAAACTTTAAAGATAATGGTATTTCTGTCTTAAATACATTAACTAATACCTTGCGTGATACAAGTTTGACAAATACTAACAGTGGAAATAGTGGCGGTGGAGGCGGCGGATCAACATCTTCAATACCAACAGTAAACCCTACAACGCCGCAGATTCCTAATCCGGCAAACCCTGAAACACCAGGACAGATAATAACTCCTCCGGAAACTAATCACGGACCGATCGACAAAAAATTAAGTAATAGATTAAAAGGTAATTTATTATTGGATGTCGAGGACCACGGAAAAATTTGGTATCTTGACCCAATAAGTTTGCAACGTTTTAAGGTCACAATCGACAATGCGTTAGATATTTTCCGTCGCTTATCTCTTGGCATTAGTAATGTAGATTTACAACGTAGCTCTGTACTCAATCGCTTAAAAGGCAGATTATTATTACAAGTCTCAAATCATGGTTTAGTTTGGTATGTTGATATGAAAGGGAAAGCTCACGCCGTGACCATCTCGACCGTTTTGGATATTTTCCGAAAATTATCTCTGGGCATTAACGCCGACAATCTTGATAAAATAAAAATTGGAACTTTCTAGTATTGATTTTTATTGGTTTATTCGTTATTCTCTAAGCACGCCGCCTTGAAGATATAGTCACGGATTAGAACTCTTTGGGCGCACCAAAAAAATATGTCACAAATCACCATGAAGAAAATTAAAGGAATGGATTATGTTTCATTTATGGGGGTACTAAATGAAACGAATCGTCCTCCGGGAGGCAAAGACTCAATGCGTCGTATGGCACAAAATGCATTCCTCACATCATCGTCTTATGTTTTGCATTCCGGATGCAATACGGGTTATTGTTCTTTTGAGCTTTGTCATTTAACAAAATGCAAAGTCACCGCCATAGACATGAATAAGTTTATGCTTGCTTCTGCACGTAAAAAACTTGCTAAAGAGCCAAAGACCTATAAAAATTTAATTACTTTCAAGCAAGGAGATGCAAGAAATTTGCAATTCAAGGATAATACTTTTGATCTGGTTATGTCTGGTGGGTCAACCGCCTTTATGGATAAAAAGGAACAAGTCGTGAAGGAATATTGCCGCGTCTGTAAGCCGTATGGATTTGTTGGAGATGTGGTATTGTATTATCATAAGAACCCTCCTAAAAATCTTATATCAAAAATAA
>CAYRGL010000020.1:0-8699 GCA_964423915.1 uncultured Gammaproteobacteria bacterium
TACGAGTTTGGACTTTGTGAGCTCTTACTCATCTTTTTAGTCGGATCATCAAGCGCCATAATTCTCGCTCCTTCTTTTTTCATTATCAGTTCAGGAATAACAAAAGTTTCACCATAATTCGTATTAAATCGTCGAGCCAAAGTACGGGTTAATTCTATATGTTGAACTTGATCATGACCAACAGGAACTAAATTTGTATTATATAAAAGAATATCGGCCGCCATTAAGGTCGGATAATTTAATAAGCCAGCGCCCGGACCTTCTTTTTTTTCATCGCGCGCCTTATCTTTATATTGCGTCATTTTTTCTAATTCTGAAACCTTAGTAATCGTATTTAAAATCCAACCAAGTTCAGTGTGTTCACTGACATCAGATTGTTGAAAGATAATTGATTTTTTCGGATCAATACCCGAGGCAAGATAAACACGAGCAATATCAAGAATTACTTTACGTAATTGTTTCGGATCTTGTTTTGCAGTAATCGCGTGATAATCAACCACGCAAAACAAACATTTATAATTTTTTTGGTATTCGAGCCATAGCGAAATAGCACCGATATAGTTTCCCAGGTGAAGGTCGCCGGAGGGCTTGATGCCCGAAAAGAGTGTTTTCATATGTTCTTAGTGTACAAAATATGTAGCTTTTTGTCATCTAGACAGAATTTCATATACTCGTTACCATAAAGACAAATAGTTCTTAACCAATTTAATGAGGTGTCTATGCTTTTTAATACTAACACGAGGATTGTAAGAAAAAACACCGCCAAAAAAAGAAAACACAAAAAAAGAAAGAGAAACAAACATAAGTAATTTTTCGCACCTCATAACCTTTTTTCAAGAGCCATCGCATTGTGATGGCTCTTTTACTATTGACAAAGTGCTTAAAATCTGATAATTTCAAAATAATCAGAAAAAAGTAAATTAAAAACTTAACAACTTGGGAGGTTAAATGAAAAACTTATTAGTTATATATACTCGCTTTGGCGCGGTTATTATTACGGCATCAATTTATGTCGTAGCGGTTTCGGTCGTTTTCATGCTAGTAGTAGGGAACTTCTTTATGCCGTTGTTACTTTTTAGGGTCTTACTTATGGAGGCAATTCTATACATCGTGTTAAAGCGTTATTATGTCACTACCTTCTCAAAGTTAGAAGCTGCGGGCTTTGAAGCACAAGGGAAGAAAGTTTTTAAACTTGCTGCCCTTGAACATGGTCTCAAAAATGTTCGTCTTAATCCGGGTCAAGCAGAGTGGGGCAAGGGCGAAACTTATTTATTTACCTTTCCACAAGAATGGAAAGAAGAAAAAGGTTTTGTTGCCACTATTAGAACAATGATAGCTGGAAAGTATCAAAAAGATCTAATTTATCTCGGTCTCAAGATTAATTTAACTTTTTCTGGGCAGTTTAGAGCAGATGATGTTTTGCTAACCATGGTTGATCTTAAAAAAAATTTGAAAGATGGCAAAATTGTTGATATAGAAGATGCTCTTGAAAAACAATATGGTAAATTAACTCTTTCAAAAGCTCGTCTTGAAGAATTGGGACCGGACCCTACATTAGGGGATAGCTTAGATCGTTTGATTACTGCCTATAAAAGAAATTGTATGGACAAAGAAATGCTCTATACAATTTTTACAGATTTATTTCAGTTTCCAGCCTACTTTGACAATATTGAAAAAGCCGAGTTGGATATTAAAAAATCTTTGCAGGACACAGGAGAGACTTCTCTAGTAACATTTAAAAAAGAACTAATTGATCAGGAGTAGTAATGAAAAAACAAAATAAACCAAAAATAAAAAAAGCTAAAAAAGCTGAAAGTAAAAAGAAGGTTCCGAAGGTCAATTCAAAGATGCGTAAACACAGCGGTGGAACGGTCTGTCATGTTGGCGGGGCTATTATATGAAGGGCCCCAGTGAAGAATTAGTAGATTAAAAAACGTTATTTTTAAAAAGGACAGATGTATTTCTGTCCTTTTATAATTCTAAATTTGGATTAACTTTTAATTTTTGCCAGGCTGTGGTTTTTTTCGCTTTGAATTTGAAGTAGCCTGCTGAGGCAATCATCGCTGCATTATCTGTTGTATATTCCATCTTCGGCATGGCAAAATCTAGCTTTAATTTTTTTGCTTCCTCTGATAATCTTTCTCGTAATCTTTTATTAGCGGCGACGCCCCCGGCTAACATTATCGTCTTAGCTTTTTTTTCTTTAGCCGCACGGATAGTTTTAGCCACTAAGACATCAACTACTGCTTCTTGAAAGGCAAAACAATATTCGTTAATTCTTTTTTTATACTGTTTATCTTTTTGAATAGTATAGAGCAGGGCCGTTTTTAAACCAGAAAAAGAAAATTCGTAATTTTTAAAATCTATCATTGGTCTGGGTAATTTAATATTTTCGGCTTGCCCGCCGAAACGCGAAGCGTGAAGGTGGGCATGTTTAGAAATTAGTGGTCCGCCCGGATAGCCCAAACCTAAAAGTTGGGCCGCTTTATCAAAGGCTTCGCCGGCCGCATCATCACGTGTTTCGCCAATGGTTTTAAAATCAAGATGATTTTTCATTAAAACTAATTGCGTATGGCCGCCGGAAACCGTGAGAATAAGAGCAGGGAACTTAGTTTTTGTTCTGTCTATGAAATTACTATAAATATGGCCTTCGATATGATTGACACTGACAATCGGAATCTTCCAGACATAGGAAAGCGTCTTGGCGGTTTCCAATCCGATCATGAGCGAGGTTATCAAACCCGGACCGGCGGTGACGGCGATAGCTGATAGTTTCTTGGCCGCGTCTTGCTTTCGTATGCCGGCTTTTCTCAAAGCTTCATCAATGACCGGAATAATATGCAAAACATGCTCGCGCGCCGCCACTTCCGGCACAACGCCGCCGAATTTTTTATGAATATTAATTTGTGAGGAAACGATACTAGAAATAATTGAAAGTTTATTTCCAACACCTTCGGCGACCGATGCCGCGGTTTCATCACAACTTGTTTCTATTGCTAAAATTAACATATAGAATACTATAGCATATTGTCACATCCTATTGACAAATAGTAATTTTTTGCCTATTCTTTGAAATAGATTGATTTTTCTAAAATTAACTTTCGCACTTTTAAACAGAAGGGAATAATATAATGAAAAAGATATTTTCTTCATTTGGACAAGGGTTTTTATATATTGTTGGCTTTATCTGGGTGATAATAGTTTTTCCGCAATATTTATTGTCAGAACAAGATGAAGCTTCTTCTTGGCACAGGAAAATAACTGTTATTTATAATATATATTTTTCTGCTCTTATACTTTGGCTCCTGATGCTAAGTGGCTATTTCCTAACTCCCCAATCTCAGCCTAAGCCGATTGAATTTATTACGTTAGTATTGATATATTTGGGCCTGGGTTTTATTTTCGCAACCACGATGTATATCGATATGATTGTTAGCAACCGAAAACACAAAGAGTTCAAAGGCGAAGTTCATCACTGGGCTTAGGTGTTCATAATTTTAGCGAGGCCGTTTTAATAAAGCGGCCTTTTTATTTTTTTGTTTTCTGCATTAAAAAAGAGACATGTATATTACATGTCTCCAACGTTTCTAATCATTAATTTGGCTAGTTGCCGGTTTTGTTAAATTTTTCACCAAAGTTATTAATCAAATTATTATACTTTGGAAACATATTAAGAGCATCATTTCCCATAATACTGACTGAGCCAGTTGTTTTTATTGATTTATCTTTTGATTTTTGATTTTCCGCTTTTTTGTTTATCTTTATTTTCATTTTTGCTTCCTCAATTGTTTAGTTATTTTAATATTTAAAATTTAAGTATTTTAATTATTACATATATTGAAAGAAATGTCAAGGTATAATAAATTGAAGTTTTTGAAATATGCTCTATACTTAGATTTGATATGCGGGCGTGGTGAAATTGGTATACACGCCAGCCTTAGGAGCTGGTGCCTCACGGCATGAGAGTTCAAGTCTCTCCGCCCGCACAAGACGTTCATTTAAAAAATAAAACGAAAGGAGGAAGCCATGATTTCCAAAAAAGAACGGCATGAAGCAGATACTAAACTGCATGGCCGAAATTTTGAACCGGAAACAAAACGAAAAAAACGTTTTTCGTTAAAAGCAATTTTTCTTGTTGTCTTTGATTTTCCTTGGCTAAAAAAAGATATACAGATTAATGCTGAGGCGCAAGAAATGATTAAGTTTATGATTGAAGGCATTGCTCACCATAAACATAAAGATGTTGCGGCCAATCAGTATCAAGAAATTGCCAAGAAAAGCTTGCTCGAACAGTTTGTGGTACTCAAAAATTTAGATGCAAATAGCATCAAAAGCGAAGTCGCCATGGTTCCCTGGCTGGTTAACTTAAAACAAAATCCCGGGGAAGAACCAATGGTACGATGGGCGTATTGGCAAGATATAGCTAATTACCCGGATAAAAAAACAAATGGAGGTATGTAAAATTATGTTGAGAACATTCTAAAGAGGCATTGATATAACATCAGCGCCTCTTTTTTATTTATTGACATTTTAAATTTTTTACATTAAAGTCAGGGCTTAGCGTACTTTTAAAATAATTTTAAATTAATAATAAAAAAGAGGATAGTATAATGCCTGATAATTTGTACCCAAAATATTTTGAAGATTTTTTAAATGTGACCGATGAAAAAGAGCAGCTTTTTGAAGGAATTATGAAAGAAATAGAAGGATTTGATTTTCAATCTATACTAGATATTGGCGCTGGCAACGGTAAATTAAGTATTCCATTGTCCATCGCTATGCCAGATTATGTGGCTATTGAGCCTAATGTGTTATTTGCTGAGCGTTTACGAATCGGCCGTATCAAAGAGGTAATTGAAAAAAAGTTTCCTTGTAAAATTAACAGGCAATTTGATTTGGTGCTTATATCTCATGTGCTAAGTTATAATCCGGAAGAATTCAAGCCTTTTATTGAGGCAGCGTTTGAAGCGGTTAAACCAAAAGGTCTTTTGTTGATTATTACATATCGTAGCGAAGAGGATGATTGGACAAAGCTACTCGAAAAGCTCGGTGAATCTAGGGCCGAAGAAAATGAGAAAAATTTTCGTCAAATACTAAGGTATACTCATACACTTGGTTCTGTTACTCTTGAGGAGGTTACATCTAGAGTTCGGGCTACAAAAATTGAAGAGATGTTAAAAGCTTTGGCTTTCGTATACAGCGACGCAAATCCTGTAAAGAAAAAGTATTTTTTAAGTAAAAAAGAAATTATAATTAAAACTCTTAATAAAAAATACCGCCGTAAGCGACAGTACTATTTTCCATTACGACACGTTATGATAAATATCCGTAAAAATGTGACAATGTAAAAAAATTTCAAGAATCAATCGGCTTCTGCTTAATTAGAGAAGCCGATTTTTTTGTGATATACTATGTGTATAAAATAACTTCTACCAATATGCCTGAACAAAAAATATTTGACGCTGATATTGAAGAAAATAAAACTCTGGCGGCTCTATCGTATTTATGGATACTTTTCTTAATTCCCTTGCTTATAAAACCTAATTCTAAATTTACCCAATTTCATGCGCGCCAGGGCATGGTATTATTTGCCGTTGATGTTGTCGTCAGTTTTTTTGCCTGGATTCCGATTTTCGGACAGTTGGCCGTGCTCGTACTTTTGATTGTTTCAATCATGGGCATCATCAAAGCGTATAACGGCGAATATTGGAAGGGCCCGTTTATTTATGAATGGAGTCAAAAAATAAAATTTTAAACAAATATGAAATATATAAAGTTCTTTCGTGAACTCGGTATTAAAGATGTTCCGTCAGTCGGCGGAAAAAATGCATCACTGGGCGAAATGTTTCGAACATTAAGTGCTAAAGGTATTCGCGTACCAAATGGTTTTGCGACAACCGCCGAAGCCTATCGTCATTTTTTTAAAGCCACCGGTCTTGAACAACAAATCAGAAAAATTTTAAACGGTTTAAATACTCGCAATGTCACTGATTTAGGTCGTCGTGGCCAAAAGGTGCGCGATATTATTATCAAAGCGGAATTTCCTTTGGAACTTAAAAAAGAAATTGTTACCGCGTACGATAAACTTTCTAAAATATATAAAACTAAAAATTTGCATGTCGCCATTCGTTCTTCAGCAACGGCCGAAGATTTACCGGATGCTTCGTTTGCCGGGCAGCAAGAGACCTTCCTTAATATAAGCGGACATGAAGTTCTACTCGAAGCGGTTAAAGAATGCATTGCTTCCTTATTTACTAATCGCGCCATTTCGTATCGCGTTGATAAAAAATTCGATCACTTTAAAATAGCTTTGTCGGTTGGTGTACAGAAAATGGTACGTTCGGATATTGCTTCTTCGGGCATTATGTTTTCGATTGATACTGAATCCGGCTTTAAAAACGTTGTCTTAATTAACGCTATTTACGGCTTAGGGGAAAATATTGTTTTAGGCCGTGTTAATCCGGATGAATTTTTAGTATTTAAACCAACTGGCGCGATTATCTCCCGAAATATGGGTCATAAAAACATTAAAATGATTTATGACAAGAAAGCCGGCGTTCGTCCGGTAAAAAACGTTTCCGTGCCTGCTTCTGATCAACTAAAATATGCTATTACTGAGGCGCAAGTTAAAGAATTAGCCCGTGCCGCCATGGCCATTGAAGCGCATTATAAGCGTCCGATGGATATGGAATGGGCTGTGGATGGTCATGATAAAAAAGTGTACCTGGTGCAAGCTCGTCCGGAAACAATTCATAGTGTCAGAGATTATAATATTATTGAAAACTATACTTTATCCGCTCATGCTAAACCAATAGTAACGGGTAAAAGTGTTGGTGCAAAAATTGGTTCAGGTGAGGCAAATAGAATCATGAGCATTAAAGAAATCGCCAAATTCAAAAAAGGCCAAGTTTTAGTGACTGATATGACTGATCCGGACTGGGAACCGATTATGAAAATAGCTTCGGCCATTGTCACTGATAAAGGCGGACGAACCTGCCATGCCGCGATTGTTTCTCGCGAATTAGGAATTCCTTGTGTTGTTGGAACTGAAAATGGCTCAAACATACTTAAACCAGGAGAAAAAATAACCGTTGATTGTTCGCAAGGCGATGATGGTTTTGTTTATCCAGGAATCGTGCCGTTTAAAGTGAGTAGCGTTAATGTTAAAAATCTCGGTCGACCAAAAACCAAAATTATGATGAATATTGGTTCACCGGAACAAGCCTTTGCCGCTTCCTTTATTCCTAATGACGGCGTCGGTTTAGCTCGAGAAGAATTTATTGTTAATACGTATATAAAAGCGCACCCTCTGGCCTTGCTTAATTATCCGCATCTTAAAGATCAAAAAGCTAAAAAGCAAATTGAGAAATTAACCGCGGGCTGGAATCATAAACCAGATTTCTTTGTCGATAAATTAGCACAAGGAATAGCAATTATTGGCGCCGCGTTTTATCCCAAACCGGTAATTGTTCGATTGTCGGATTTTAAAACAAATGAATATGCTAACTTAATTGGCGGCAAAGAATTTGAACCAATTGAAGCTAATCCAATGATTGGTTGGCGCGGTGCGAGCCGATACTATGATCCCAAATATGCCGAGGCGTTTGCTTTGGAATGCAAAGCGTTAAAACGAGTACGCGATGACATGGGATTAACTAATGTTAAAATTATGATTCCCATGTGCCGTACTGTTGAAGAAGGAAAAAAGGTTTTAGAAATTATGGCCAAAAATGGTTTGAAGCGTGGCGTTAACGGACTTGAAGTTTATGCCATGGCGGAAATTCCAACTAACATCATTCAAGCTGATACGTTTGCTAAAATTTTTGACGGCTTTTCCATTGGTTCAAATGATTTAACACAATTCACACTTGGTATTGATCGCGACGCCGGTTATTTAAAAATTGCCGGTGTGGCCAATGAACAAAATGATTCAGTTAAATCGCTAATTCGTTATTTAATTGAAACCGGAAAAGTCTTACATAAAAAGGTTGGTATTTGCGGCCAAGGACCAAGTGATTTTCCTGAATTCGCTCGCTTTTTGGTGCAATGCGGCATTGACAGTTTGTCATTAAACCCCGATACTGTTATAAAGACTACGGTTGATGTTTTAAAAACCGAAAAGAAACTTAAATAATATGAAGAAATTTTTAGCGTTTGTTTTAGATATTGCCAAAATGGTGGTGATTTCCTTGGCAATTATTATTCCTGTTCGCTATTTCATCATTCAGCCTTTTTACGTTCAAGGCGCGTCCATGGAACCGAATTTTCATCAAAGTGAGTATTTAATGGTGGATGAAATTTCGTATCGTTTTAGTCCGCCTAAGCGTGGCGATGTTATTGTTTTCCGTTATCCGCTAGATCCGCAGGAATATTATATCAAGCGTATTCTCGGTTTGCCGGGTGACACGATTTCTTTTAAAGATGGCTCGGTTTATATTACCGACGCTAATGGTCTAACGCAAAAAGTTGTTGAAGATTATTTGCCAAGTTTTACTTCGACCATCGCCTTATCTGAAACGCCAGTAAAACTTTCTGCTGATGAATATTATGTCTTGGGTGATAATCGTAATGGTTCAAAAGATTCCCGCAGTTTCGGACCAGTTAAAAAAAGTTTTTTTATCGGTCGCGTTTTCTTCCGCGGCTGGCCGCTTGATAGTATCGGGATCATTCCTACTGGCGAATATCAATTGAGCAATTAA
>CAYRGL010000021.1:0-8280 GCA_964423915.1 uncultured Gammaproteobacteria bacterium
AAGGTCAATCCTTAGCAATTTTATGCGGTATTGCCGGACTTTGCACCTTATATCGTGAACAAAATAAATAAAGCCTCTTGAGATAACTCAGGAGGCTTATTTGTATAAAAAAAGCCCCAATCTTTTTTTATGTTCTTCTTTCCTTAAGCGAAAGAAAGGTCAGAACGTATTAATTGGGACTTTGGTGTAGAGAAGAAATTTAATTAAAAAGATCAAAAAATATAGAACCAGCCGCAGTAGCTAAAATAAAATGGGGGAATCCATTTACTACTCAAAGGAGAATAAAAACGGCTGGCTTCTAATATGGAGAACCTTATAATAAATCCAAAGAATTGTCAATTTAACCACCTTAGCGTCGTATAAGTTACATTGTGCGACATAGTGTAATCTTATAAAGCAGACCTTTTCTAGACTCTCCCCTCTATCTTGACAACTCATTTAGGACCTTGTACTATATTAGGACCTCTCAAAAAAACTTCTTTATAAGAACTTTTCCTCCTATAATGTTAGTTTAAAGAGAGTAAATACACCTAACCTGTCACAAAAAGATTAAAGACCGCCTCAAGCTTCTAAGATCTTTGGCCCTCCCCCGCTTAATAAGCAACTGGACCAGTGACAGGTCTTTTTTTACTAAAAAACCGCCCGTAGGCGGTCTTTTATTTGAGAAAATTTATTTAGTAGTATTAAACCATGCATCTTGCCAGGCTTGAAGCTGAGTAATATCTTTGGTTTGAGCATCTATAATCCCCTGCGCATATTTCTTTAGATCTTCTCGACTTGATTGTGTTAAAACTTTTTTCGCCATCTCGATTACTCCTTGATGTTCTAAAATTGATTGAAGTAAATATTCTTTATCAAAGTCATCGCCTGTTTTATTTAGTAATGTGGTGTTCATGCCTTGTACAACCGCATCACTCGAATTAAGGAGACTAGCAGCACAAAAGTTACCACTAGGCAGGGTTGTAGACATCAACGGGGCGACATTTTTTACGGTTGTAGGGGCACTTAAAGCACCAAAACAAAAACCGAGCCAGAATACGATCATTACGGCGAACATGGCAATCATTACTTTAAATAACCAACAGAGTAAGCAGGTTGAACCACATACTTCGTGCTTTGTTGTTGACACCGCAGTGGCCGGCTTGACATTTCGCACGATTTTTTTTGAAGCAACTTTTTTTGTTTTAGGCATATTTAATATTTGTATTAATTTTCTTTCCCTAACAGTATATCATAAAAAATGCTATACTGATAATCTAAGTATTAAAATAACTCCTATGGCTAATAAACTTGGTAACGTGGTAAAAGTTGTCGGCCTTTTGACTATACTGGGCGCAGTTGCTTCAAAACTTGCTCCCCTGCTCAAAACCGCCGATCCAAAAATAAAAAAGAAGTTTCAAGATATTCTCATCCTCTTAGTTGAATTAAAAGATGATGTCTCAGATCTAGCACACATGACAACTAAAGAAGTTAAAAAAGATATAAAAAAGACAAAACGTACGAAATAGTTACAGAGCTAAAAAATGGGCCTTAACAGGGCTCATTTTTTGTATATTGACAGTTGTCATTTATTATGTTATTATAAAGATAACTAAACGTTCTTTATCATGGATAATGAAAACAAACAAATTTCCAAAGTTAATGCATTGATTAATGAAGGCTGGGTACTAGTTTCAAAAGATAGCGATCTCCTTGGAAAAAAATATTGCCGTAAGCATATTTCTAGTACTGGTGAATTGTTCAACTATCGCGTTGACACACTAGCCGAAGAATCTATTTTTCATCAGACTCACATGAGTGCAAAACTGTAATCAAAAAAGGATGTGTAGGGACATCCTTTTTAGTTACCCAATTTATTTACTGATTATTTACTGACAACGATAACGTCTTTAACAATCGTTGTCACTGGGAGATGTTTACCTGTCGGATATGATAGTATGGCATTGTATAAAACATCTTGATTATAGCGGTAGCCTTGGCCGTGTTTTGTCCCCGGATCATTGGTAATAAATTGCTTTTTATTTTTATCATAGCCTCGAATAAGAAGCATATGTCGTTCAGGTCCAGGCGGCGTAAAATACGGATTGCCTAATTCTTGACCCTGCATTGGTGCCACAATAACATTCCCCTTCTCTAGCTCCGCTATTAAACTAGCAATAGTGACATTCCGTTTTACAACCACCTTTGTATATTTAAAATATTCTTTGTAAATCCATTGCACGGCATCGTTAACAGAAATGTCACGAAATTCTCCATGCGCCTTTAATTCATAGTCTGATGCGCCCAAAATTTGTGTTAAAGCAATACTGCTATTTAATGATTTACCTTCGGCCCAATACACCGCCATTAAAGCCGAAGCTTCTTCACAACCATCTTGTTGACGCTCATCTTGCCAATCTCCGGTTGGAGCCTGCGCTGTAAACGGGACTTTTTGATCTATGACGGTAGCTTTTTGTATAACACTGGGGCTAACAGAACTACTGGGCACTACAGCCTGAACTGCGTCTGCTGAATCATTGGCAGCTTGATCGGACAAAAGCGGCATATTATCAGCCGCACTTAAAATAGTTGATTTATTCAGACGACCGCTAAAAACGGCATAGCCAACCAATAGAAGTGCAATAATAACTATGCCTAAAGAAATTTTATTAATTGTTTTCATACCTATATCTTTAGCTTGATAAAGAGATTATACTTATATAACGGATATAACGTCTCGTGAACTTAAATTATTACACATGTTAGTCTTTAAAGACAATCGACGCTATCTAGTAATTGCTGTTATTCTTGGAATTATAGTAATTAGCTCTCTTTTGTATGGTTTCTCGCGATTGAAAAAACAAGTCATCACCACAATTCCTCAAGCCAAAAACTTAAATGTACCATTCACTGACCAAGCTCCAAAAGCAAATTGGCAAGAACCATGGCTAGACGCTTGTGAGGAAACATCAATTATTATGGCTGATAACTTTTATAAAAATACTAAGATCACGCCGGATCAAGCTAAACAACAAATTCTTGCTATTCTGGCGGTTAAAGATCAACACTTTGGCGTCAGTAAAGATGAATCAATGGAACGAATTGCAGAAATTGTTAACTTAGCTAAATTACCATGGAAAGCCGTTGTCTCAGTTAACCCTCTTTTAAATGATATTAAAAAAGAAATTGCTCAGGGCCATCCAGTGATAGCGCCAATTGATCCCAGCTTATTAAAAAATTCACCCTACACCGGAGACTCGCTGAAGTATCATGTTTTAATTATTTCGGGCTATGATGATAAAACAAAAAAGTTTATCGTTCAGGACCCGGGTAGTACCGGAGGGAAAAATAATACATATGATTATCAAAATTTTTATGACGCCATTAATGACTACTTACCCAATGACTCCCCTTCTGGCCGTAAAGCTGTTTTATTTACCTCGCTCAATTAGATCTTAACGTAATACTGGGTGATCATGACCAAGCTTGATTTTGTGATGTAAATAACTAAGATGTTCATTTTTTAAACTGGTAAACTTTTTACGGTTATTACCAAGTTTGATGAGCATATCAGCGGCATAACGTCCGCCAAGGAAATGCGGCAAAATTACATAATCAACACCTATTTTATATAAAGCTAAAGCATCTCGAATTGTATGAGCTACCACCATAATGGTAGCTTTTTTATTATGTTTACGGATTCGCTCAACAATCAATACGTTCGTATCCAAATTAGGAATAGTTGAAACAGCCAGCTCAAGAAATGTTAAATCATGACTTTCGAGTAAACTAATATCAGCGGCGTCGCCATACTCTGTCGGTATATTCATAGTATTCAATTGTTCAACGGTTTCGGGATTATAGTCAATCACTAAAAACTTTTTCTTAGCTTGTGTAAACGTGTCTATAAAATCATGACCAATACGGTTACAGCCAAACAAAATAACCGGAAAACGTTTCTTTTCAAAAGGTTTTTCGCTGGGTTGTCTTCGTTCAAAGATGGATAAGAGTGGCTCAAGCCACGTATACAGCTTATCTGAATACATAATTAAATAACTGGAACAAAAAATAGTAACCAAAGCGATTAAAGTAACGGTTGATAAAATATGGGCATCAACTTGCCCCAGTTTAAGTGCTAGAGCCACTAGAATTAAGGAAAATTCACTAATTTGCGTTACGGTTAAAGCGGTTTTAAAAGAAGTTCGTTTACGATAGCCAAACAGTCCCATGATCGTCATGAGAATAATCGGATTGCCAATTAAAACAAACAAGGAAAGCACTATGGCCAATGGCACCATGTTCCAAATACCAGTTAACACCATTTGCGCACCTAACATAATAAAAAAGACCACAATAAAAAAATCGCGCATAGTCGACAGCCTCGCACTAATTTCGTGTCGTGCCGGCATGGCGGCCAAAGAAACACCAGCAATTAAAGCGCCGGTCTCTAAAGAAAAACCAGAAATTCTAAAGATGGCCGCTATAATAAAGCCCCAGCTAATTGAAAACATGAAGAGAAGTTCCTGAGAACTGGAAAGAAAAGAGTTAAGTGGTTTAAGCACTTTATGAGCAACTAGCCAAATAACTATGGTCAACACTATTCCCTTTGCAAACATCAAAATAATTGTTAGCCAACTCGCCTGCGGTGAAGAAATAATAGGAATAGCAAAAAGCAAAATTAAAGCAATTATATCTTGCACTAATAAAAACCCAATAGAAATTTTGGCATGAAGAGATTCTAACTCACCTTTATCCGATAATAATTTTAAGATGATGATTGTACTGGAAAAAGCTAAAGCAATACCAAGATACATTGAAACAATCATCGATAAACCAAACACACGGCAAATTAAGAATCCAATTGTTGAAGTAATAAGGACTTGGGCCACGCCTGTGAATAAAGAAACTTTTCCAAAATCTTTAATAACTTGTGGCGTTAAATTAAGTCCAACAGTAAAAAGCAAAATGGCAATACCAATTTCACTAAACAAGTTAAAAATATCAAACGAGTGAATAAAATTAAAGACAAAGGGGCCCACAATCAAACCAGTAATAATGTGACTGACAATCAGCGGCTGACGTAACAAACGCATGATAATCGCGACAATAACTCCAATAGAAATCACAATACTCAATTCAAAAAACAGAGCATAGTCTGTTGGTATATTAAGGAGAAAAGTGTTGAGCATGTAAATAGATTAAGGCAAATAATCCAAAGGATTTACCGGAATACCATTAAGTCGAACTTCTAAGTGTAGATGGGGTCCGGTAGTAAACGGTCCAGCACCCGGCGTGCCTGGCGTAGCGCCACTCAGGCCGATAATTTGGCCTTGTGCGACGTATTCATTAGCTTGGACATATATCTTTGAAACGTGACCATAAACCGTGGCTAAGCCGCTACCATGTACAATCATAATATAACTATAATTCATACCGCCGTTATGTGCTGTTCCAACATAACCAGAAGCCGCCGCTTTAAGTGGCGTGCCTTGCGGTGTGGCAATATCAATCGCTGGATGTTCGAAAATATAGCGAAAAGGATAAGAAGGGTCATGAAAATAAGCGGTAATTCTTCGGCTGGCTATCGGCCAAATGAAACCATTATAACTTAAAGCTGGTTGACCGTTGCCCTGTGTTGCACTTAGTTTCTGTCGCAATACTTTTTCCATATTCACAATATCACTATTGGCGGCGTCTTGTTGTTGCTTGGCTTGCGCTAATAATTTTTGATACTGAGCTTCTGATGAACGCGTTTCATCCAACAGAAAACTTTTCGAATCTTTTTCTGAGGCGAGTTGAACTTGACTTTGTTGTAAATCCTGACGTAAGCTCGCTAGTTTTTCTTTATTCGCTTCTAAACTTGCTTTGCTTTGATCAAGTCCGAGCTTAGCTTGTTTTAAATTAGTTAAGCCTTGAGTAATTTTTGTATTTATATCTTGCAGATACTGAACCTGATTCATGTACTCTGTTAAATAGTTATTCATGAGGAGAATTTCCAGTTGTGATCGATCACCCTCTTGGCTCAACAAACGAATTGCTGAAGCTAGCTGAGATTTATTTTGTGTTATCGCTTGATTGTTTTGATCAATTTCCAAACCAACTTTTTGAATTTCCAGGTTAGTAGTTTCAATATCAATTTTACTTTGATCAAGTTTTAATTGAGCCGATGATAAATTGTTATTAACAATCGCAATTTGATTTTGCAAACTGGCATGTTGCGCCTGTTTTTCCGCTAAAGCTTTTTGGTAGGCGTCTTGTTGTGCTTGTAAGGCCTGAAGTTGTTTCTTTTTATCAGTGATACTGGCATTAAGTTGATCAATCTCCGCTGAGTTGTTTGGTGTTGCTGCCGCATGAGAAAAGTTAACGAAAACAGCAAAAGCGGCTGTGCAGGCCGCTACGACAATACTACTTAAGATAATTTTTGTTTTTGCGTTTAAATTCATGAAAAAACTTCACCAGTATTATACCATGTTTAGGAGAGTTTGCTAAGAGCAGCGTTAATCTTTTCCAGACTTTCTTTTTTTCCTAAAATTGCGGCAATCTCAAACGGCCCAGGACTATTTTTTTGTCCGCTTAAAGCTACACGCATTGGCCAAAGAAAATCTCCTAAACCTTTCTGCTCAGCTTTTAGCCAAGAAACAATAGTTGCTTCTAAATTTTCTTTTGTCCAAAAAGCGTCATCAAGTGCTTCCAGTTTTTGTTTAAGCGTAGTCAGGTTGTCTTTAATGTCAGTGGAACTTAGTTTTTTCCAAATTAATAAACTCTCATCATAGTCAAGAGACTCTTTAAAAAAGAAAGCGGTTGACTCTTGTAACTCAGCTAAAAATTTTAAACGTGGTTGTTCGAGTTCTAAGATTTTTTTTATAAAAGCATCTGAACTTTTCGCTTCGGACGAATGTTGAATCAATTCAATAAAATAAGGCCGTGTTAATTCTAATAACGCATCAAGCGGGTATTGTTTAATATAATAAGCATTGAAAAAATCTAATTTTTCTTGATCAAAAATAGCCGAACTGCTACTTAGACCCTCAAGGTTAAATATTTTTTCTAGATCTTCTAGACTGAAAAATTCATTATTATCTTTTGGATGCCAACCAAGTAAAGCGCAAAAATTAATTAACGCTTCTTTAAGATACCCATGATCAAGGTACTGCTCAACAAAAACGTCACCTTGTCGCTTACTTAACTTGCCGCCTTCTTTATTTAAAATTAAAGGCAAGTGAATAAATTTAGGCGCTGTCCAGCCAAAAGATTTGTATAACGATATATTTCTTGGTAATGACGGTAACCATTCATCGCCTCGTGTGACATGAGAAATCTTCATTTCGTGATCATCAACCACTGAAGATAAGTGGTATGTTGGATAACCGTCTGACTTTAATAAAACATAATCATCAATATCAGTGGCTTGAAAACTAATATCACCTCGTAATTCATCATGAACGACAATGGTTCCTTCTAAGGGCATTTTGTGCCGAATAACATATGAATCACCTTTGGTAATGCGCTCCTTTGCTTGCGCCACTGGGAAATCTCTAAAACGGCGATCATAACGTGGCGCTTGTTTTTTAGCAATTTGTTCTTGGCGCAAAGCTTCTAATTCTTCAGCCGTAGCAAAACAATAATAAGCTTCACCTTTATCAATTAACTCCTGCGCATATTTTTTATACAAATCTGTACGCTCGCTTTGAGTATATGGTCCATAGTCCCCCCCACTTTGCGGACCTTCATCAAAGCTGATGCCCAAACGATTAAAAACTTGCAGTAAATTTTCTACGGCGCCTGGCACTTCTCGTTTCTGATCCGTATCTTCAATACGTAAAATAAAAGCACCGCCCCAATGACGAGCGAGCAGATAACCAAACAAAGCCGTACGCAAGGTACCAAGATGTAAAAATCCGGTTGGCGAAGGTGCTAAGCGCAAACGAATGTCAGGGTTAGTAATTTTCATTTTACTGTTTGTTTAAAATAGTCAATAACACTTTGATCACCAAGATAACATTTTGTTCCGTCCCAAAACAATGGAACACCTAAGTCAGCATCGCTAATAGTGCATTTTTTACCTACATCTTTCAAAAAAGCCACTGCTTCGGGATCTGTTTCAAGTTGTTGACTAACAAAATATAATTTTTGCGATATTTTGTTATCAGAAATATATTGGTCAACAATCGCACAGTGCGCGCACGTTTTGGAATGGAAATAAAATCTTCCGGGCGGAATAGTAATGGGGATTTCGGAAACTGTATTAGTTTGAACAGTACCGCAACCACTTAAGAAAAACAAGGCCAGGAAGACCGTACT
>CAYRGL010000022.1:0-8023 GCA_964423915.1 uncultured Gammaproteobacteria bacterium
CCGCCGTGTGCGCCGGCGTTGCCACGAATTGCGCCGCCCACCGAACCCGGAATTCCAATTGACCATTCTATGCCAGACAAACTTTTATCAAAAGCTTGTTCGGCTAAATGCCAAACATCAACACTGGCCCCACAAATTATATTACTTTCTTCAAAAGATAAATCGGTATTATGTAATTTAATAACTAAACCTTTCACTCCATTATCATTAATTAAAATATTTGATCCCCCGCCTAAAATTGTGACTACTTTATTTTGTTCCTTGGCCCAAGCAAAAGCTTCTTCAATATCTTGTTTGGTTTCTAGCTGCGCAAAAAATTCAGCATTGCCGCCGATTTTAAAAGTTGATAAATCTGCCAATGGAAAATTTTCTTGTAACTTTTCTTTAAACATAGTTGGAAATCAAACTATCACCTATTCTAAAAACGTCCCCTGCACCCATTAATATAATTACATCGGTGTCTTTGGCCGTTTCTCGTATATAGTGTTCCGCCTCGCTGAGTAGAGCTATATATCGTATCTCTTTTTTATTATTCAAGCTAGTCCTAATTTTTTCTGCGACTTCACTGCCTGTTATTGTGCCTTTGGCTTCACGTGCTGAAGCATAAATATCTAAAACTACTACTTCGTCGGCTTTAGAAAAACTTGTTGCAAAATCATCAATAAGAGCTTCTGTTCGACTAAACGTGTGCGGATGAAATATCACACGTATTTTTTTATCAGGCCATTTTTGTTTTGCTGAATCAAGAGTAGCTTTAATTTCTGTGGGATGATGAGCATAATCATCGACAATTATTGCACCATTAAATTTTCCTTTAATTTGCATGCGACGCGCCGTTCCTGTAAAACTTTCTAAACTACGACGAATCAAATGCAGATCGGCGTTTAATTCAATCGCGGCGATGATAACGGCGGTAGCGTTATGAACATTATGCTCACCGTTTAAACTGATAGCAAATTCTCCAATATCAGAAATTCCTTCGTCATCTTTTAATTGCAGTTTAAAAAATTGCTTTTGTCCGTCCCATTCAATATTGGAAATAATATAATCGCACTTTTTATTTTTGCCGTAACTAATAATTCGTCCTTTGCAATAGGCTGGCGCTATTTTCTTTATCGTTGGATCATCGAAATTAGCAATTAAGACTCCTGACTTTGGTAATTTGAAAATAAACTCAATAAAGGCTTGCTCATAGCTCGCCACATCCGGAAAAAAATCCGGATGATCATAATCAATGTTATTTAAAACAATTATTTTTGGATTAAAATATTGGAGTTTATTTTGATACTCATCAGCTTCTATTACTAAATAGTTTGAATCGCCGGTAATACTTGAGCCGTTAAATTGCGGAACTTGCGCTCCGACCATGACGTTTGGTTTAAGAACGCATTCTTGTAACACATAGCCAAGCCAAGCGGTTGTTGTTGTTTTGCCGTGCGAACCGCAGACGGCAATACCAAAACGCGTATTAAACACCGCGCCTAATGTTTCGGCAAAGCTGGCCAGCTTTAATTTCTTTTCCCAAGCTATTTTTAACTCTTCGTTTGTTTCTCTCGTGTAAGCCGTGGAATAAACAATTAAATCAAAGTGTTCTTGTAAATGCTCGGCCGCAAAACCTTGATGAACTTGAATCCCGGCGTCTTGCAAGACTTTATCAGTCATAAAAGTTTCAGCAGTATCCGAGCCGCTTATTTCATAGCCGTTATGCGCCAAAAACTCGGCCAGCATAGTCATACCCACGCCTTTTATGCCAATCATGTAGATTTTCTTGATTTTGCTTAAATCCATTTTTAAATTAAAGTTTCAATAATTTCAGCTATTTTTTCATTCGCATCATGTTTCATTAATCTATTCATATTTTCTCCTAATTTTTTCCTCTGCTCAGGATTACGTATAAGTTCAGAAATTGTTAAAACAAATTTCTCATTACTTACATTTTCTTGTTGTAAAACAATAGCCGCTTCTTGTTCACCAAAATAGTTGGCATTGTCCTCTTGATGAGAATGAGGTATCGGAATAATGATTGTTGCTTTTCCTAAAAATGATAATTCTGACAACGTACCAAGCCCGGCGCGGGTGACAACAAGGTCAGCTTGTTTCATAACTTCAGCAACGTGAATCGTATCTAATAAATCATAGCACTGATAGCCGCTTTGCTCTTTTGAAAGTTCTGGTTTAATATCATGTTTCCCGGTTATATGGACAATGTCAGCAAATTGAATAATGCTATTAATTGTTTCTCTAACTAAATTATTTATGGCCTCTGAGCCAGTGCCACCGCCTAAAATTAAAATAGATGGTCTACTTTTTTGTTCTGGCTTGTTTACCGTAATTTTTGCAAAGGCTCCACGAATTGGATTACCGGTCCAAACCGCTTTAGTGCCATAGTCTTGAACATTTTTTTCAAACGTTACGGTAATTATTGTAGCGCATGGAGACATTAATTTATTGGCCAAACCTGGGCGAATATCTTGTTGATGAATAATTACTGGGATATTAGAGAGCTTTGCCGCCCACACGAGCGGAACACTGACAAAGCCGCCGGCGCTCATCACGAGTTGTGGTTTAATCTTAGATAATAGTGCTAACGACTGAAAAAATCCAATAATAACATTAATAACATCAATAACATTCTCAAAGGAAAAATAACGTCGTAATTTTCCTGCCGCAATAGCGTGATACACAAAAGGATAATTTCTGGTCATGGCACGCTCAACGCCCGACTCGGTCCCAACCCACGTAAAATTAAAACGCTCTAGATATTTTTCGTTTAAAGTTTCGGCAATTGCAATAAGTGGTGTGACTGAACCGCCGGTCCCGCCGCCGCTTAAAACAATATTAATTTTTTCTGGTTTTGAATTCATAGTACGTTTTAAGAAATACCTCATATTGCGCCCGATGTATTGGGCTCGCCGCCTTGGTTAAGTCTTCAAGTTTTACCCAACGATACGCTTTATGTTCTATTGGGTTGGTACGAACAGCATTACGAGATCCATGATAGCGCAAAATAAAAAAACTTTGTCGCTGACCTCTGAATCCTTTATGTGTATAATGTTTCGGCCATTCATATTGATACATGTTCGGGTATTGTGCCAGAATATCCAGTTCTGTCAAACCTGTCTCTTCGGCTACTTCTCGACGCACGGCTTGTTCTAAACTTTCTCTTTTTTCGACTCCGCCTTGCGGCAAACCCCAGTACGTACGAGTACCAGCACTATTTAAAATTAATGTTTCATTGTCGTTAGTAACAATCAGGGCAACAACATTAGGTCGATATTTAAATCTGCGAAATTGCCAACCAATAACTGCCAAAGGAAAAACAACCACCGCGTTCCAAATTCTTTTTATGCGCCAGGGTTGCTTTAGTAATCGCCAGAGCCATTCAAAACCAAGTTTTTGAATTAACTTTGGAGCCCGTTTAATTTTACCGGTTAAAAAATCAAAACTGCCGCCAACACCCATGGCAATGCGTATTGAAGAAATATCTTTGAGTAAACGATTATGAATAAATATATCTTGCTGCGGCGCTCCCAAAGCCACAAAAACAAGATCCGGTTGAAAAGCTCTCAATCGTTTAACATCATACAACGGCTTTTCTCGATCTAAAGAAAAAATAAACGTTTTAAGATGCGGATAGCTGTTTTTTATAGACTGAAGAATTTCTGAGTCAGAAGACAGTCCTTTGTTCCAATTAGCCACGGCCACACGTAAATGTTTATGGTCAGCCAGTTGTAATAAATATAAAACCAAGTTGGCTCCGCTATAACGACGAGGATTAACACCCTTTAACCAAGCGGCAAATTTTAAACCAATGCCATCGGGAATAGCCAGATCGGCCTTAGTTAACACGGAAAAAAATTCCTGGTCTTTTTGCGCCAGGAGTAAAAATTCTGGATTTGGGGTAACAATATGTGCACGTCGGCGTTGCAAAAGTCGTCGAATCTCGTAATCAAGATCCTTTGGGCTTAAGACACTAATTGGCACCCCGAGTATTGCTGTCTTGTCCATAG
Source organism: uncultured Gammaproteobacteria bacterium (assembly GCA_964423915.1). Taxonomy (GTDB): domain Bacteria; phylum Patescibacteriota; class Patescibacteriia; order Patescibacteriales; family Patescibacteriaceae; genus Patescibacterium. The sequence continues at coordinate 4,011 of CAYRGL010000022.1, forward strand.
CCATTTTACCGGGTAAAATAAGAAAACTAGTCATTTTTATTATAGGCTAGCTTAAGGAGATTGACAATTATAATTAGCAGTCTTATAATAGGAGTGCTAAATTTCATTATATTTTAAAACACTCACATGCTCGATAAATTTACACACAAATCACAAGAAGCGATTATTAATGCTCAGGTTATTGCTCAAGAATATGGGCAACAATATATCAGTGCTCTTCATATGCTCTTGGCTTTACTTGAACAAAGTGAAGGCATGGTTAAACCAATTTTAGAAAGTCTTGAAATAGATACTGAAACGGTTCGCGAATTGGCGGAAATTGAAATTGAAAAATTACCAAAAAGTGAAGTGCAAGCGTCAGTTGGTATGGTACAAGGAACAACAGAAATGGCCATGATTATTGAAGGCGCCATTAAAGAAGCTACGAGTATGGATGACGAGTTTGTTTCAACGGAACATATTTTGCTTTCTATTTTAGAAACAAAATCTTCAGCACAAGAAATTCTTTTTTCAAAAAAGCTAAACCGTAAAAAATTAGTTGAAGCTATTAAGAAAATCCGCGGGAATAAAAAAGTTGATTCACAAGAACCGGAAACTCGTTTTCGTGTTATTGAAAAATATACCACCAACCTAACCACTATGGCTCGTGATCATAAACTTGATCCTGTGATTGGTCGCGATGAAGAAATAAAACGAGTCATGCAAATTCTTTCTCGTCGTCTAAAAAATAACCCCGTTTTGCTTGGCGAAGCCGGTACTGGTAAAACTGCAATTATTGAAGGACTGGCCCAACGTATTGTCAGCGGCGACGTTCCTGAGAGTTTAAAAAATAAAGAATTGATTTCTTTAGACCTTGGCGCGTTAATTGCCGGCGCGAAATTTAGAGGAGAATTTGAAGATCGCTTAAAAGCGTTAATTAAAGAAATTGAATCTAACGAAGGCCGCATCATTTTATTTATTGATGAACTTCATACTATTGTTGGTATGGGAAGCGCGGACGGCGCAGCGGATGCAGCCAACATGTTAAAGCCGGCGTTATCGCGTGGCACCTTACGTGCCATTGGTGCGACCACCACGCGCGAATATCAAAAATATATTGAAAAAGATACAGCGCTCGAACGACGCTTTCAACCGGTGTATGTGAGCGAACCAACAGAAGAAGATGCTATTTCCATTTTGCGCGGCGTTAAAGATAAATACGAATTGCATCATGGTGTAAAAATTGCTGACAGCGCTGTCGTGGCCGCCGTCAAACTTTCCTCGCGTTATATTAGCGATCGCTTTTTACCTGATAAAGCCATTGATTTAATGGACGAGGCAACCTCGGCTTTACGTATGTCAATTGATTCTTCACCCGAAGAATTAGATATCTTAAAAAAGGAAATTCGTAAACTTGAATTGACTAAAGCTGGACTTATTCGCGATAAACGAAACGACGCTAAACTAAAATTGGCTTCAAAGGAATTGGCAGATTTGCAGGAAAAAGCCAAACAACTTGAATTACGCTGGCACAATGAAAAAGAAATTATTGGTCGCATGAGAGATTATAAGAACAAAATTGATCTTCTTAAAGCTGAGGCAGAAACTATTCAACGCCGCGGCGATGATTTAACTAAGGTAGCAGAAATTAGATATGGACAAATTCCAGAACTGGAAAAGAAAATTAAGAAAGAAGAAAACGAATTAAACAAATTAAATAACAGCGGCGAAAAAATACTTAAAGAAGAAATTGATGAGGAAGATATTGCCCGCGTCGTGGCGCGTTGGACCGGCATTCCGGTCGCTAAGATGTTGGAATCAGAAGTTAAAAAATTAGCTCGTGCCGAAGATGATTTACGCTTACGCGTTGTTGGCCAAGACGCCGCCATTGCTTCAGTCGCCAATGCTATTCGTCGATCTCGCGTTGGTATTAATGAAGAAAAGAAACCAATGGGTTCATTTTTGTTTGTTGGCCCGACCGGAGTTGGTAAAACAGAGCTAGCCAAAGCTTTAGCGGAATTTATGTTTAATGATGAAAATTCCTTGATTAGACTTGATATGAGTGAATACATGGAAAAACATAGTGTTTCTAAAATGATTGGCTCCCCTCCCGGTTATATTGGTTATGATGAAGGCGGGCAATTGACTGACCGTGTGCGACGTAAACCATATAGCGTCATTTTATTTGATGAAATAGAAAAAGCTCATCCGGAAGTTTTTAATATTTTATTACAAATTTTAGATGACGGCAGATTAACTGATGCCAAAGGCCGCGTTATCAATTTCAAGAATACGATTATTATCATGACCTCAAACCTCGGCAATGAAATTATCAGGGAAATGTCTATTGGTTTTTCCGATCACTCTGACGCAGAAAAAGTTAAGATGATACAACAAGATGAAATGCGTGAAAAAATTGACAAGATTTTGCGTGCACACTTTAAATTAGAATTTCTCAACCGTATTGATGAAATTGTCATCTTTAAGAGTTTGATTAAAGAAGACTTAGTTAAAATTATTGACCTTGAATTGACCAAAGTTGAAAACCGTTTGCGCAATCAAGATATTAAAATTCGCATTGCGAAAAATGTTAAAGAAATGCTCGCGGAAAAAAGCTTTGATAAAACCTTTGGTGCTCGACCGTTAAAGCGTGTTATTCAAAATATGATTTTAAATGAATTGGCTTCCGAGATCGTTGCCGGCCGCGTTAAACATGGCGATAAAGTTAATATTTCGCTCGATCTAAAGAATAATATCGCGGTGACCGTGAAATAAAAAACAAAAAACACCGTTATATACTATAGCGGCGTTTTTGTGTTGTCTAATCACTCGTTTTACGATATACTAACAAAATGATAATGCGTTACAAAAATTTTGCAACTCTATTTTTTTTAAGTGCGATTCTCTTCCTAATTGTGCCATTTGTGGCGCATGCTGATTTTGATCCAAACTATATTATTGGCGACGCCGAAATTCTTGACTCGAGCGCCATGTCACTTAACGACATCCAAACCTTTCTTACTAACAAAGGCAGTTTTATCGCTACGTATACCGTAACCGATCCCAATGGTAATAGCATGACTGCCGCCCAAGCGATTTATCAACTTTCTGTCGCGAACGGTATTAACCCAAAATTCGTTTTGGTTCTTTTACAAAAAGAACAAAGCTTGACCGAAGATCCTCATCCGTCGCAAAGTCAACTTGATTGGGCGGCCGGATATGGTTGTCCTGACGGCAGCGGTTGTAATGATCGTTGGCGAGGATTATGGAAACAAATTAATAGTGCCACGTTGCAGTTTCGAGATTACATGGATAATCCGCAATTGTATTCCTTTAAAGCCGGGCAAACCTATACCATATTAAACACCGACAAACCACCAATGATTGTTACTCCGCAAAATTTGGCCACTGCCGCTTTGTATAATTACACACCTCATGTCTATAATGGCAATTATAATTTTTGGCATATTTGGCAACGTTATTTTACACAAGATTATTTGAATGGTTCGCTGCTGCAAATTTCCGGCGATCCTGGCGTGTGGTTAATTGATAACGGCGTCAAACGTCCCTTTCTCACTCGCAGTGCCCTAACGTCGCGCTTTGATCCTTCGCGCATTCAACTCGTTAGTAAATCAGATTTGGATAAATATCCTAAAGGCGACCCGATTCAATTTGCCCAATATGCTATTGTGAGAATTCCAAGCGGACGAATTTATTTGCTCGTTGATAACTTCAAACGACGCATCGTCAGTCCTTTAGCTTTTAAGACACTGGGCTTTAACCCGGCAGAGATTGTTCAAGTTCAAGAGAGCGACTTGAATTCATATCTTGACGGAACGGTTTTAACAGAAAACTCAACCTATCCGACCGGCGCGCTCTTACAAGATAAAAAAACCGGCGGCGTGTTTTGGGTGGATCAAGGAATCAAACAACCGTTACTTGACGCTTCATTACTCAAAACAAAATTCAAGAACAACAAAATTATTAAATCAACGAGCGCTGAATTGGCTACTTATACTACCGGCGATCCCGTC
>CAYRGL010000023.1:0-7905 GCA_964423915.1 uncultured Gammaproteobacteria bacterium
TTGTAATAAACCAGCGGCCTGTGCTTGATTAATAATAATCAAAAAGAACCCTGAATATAAAGCAATAGTAATTATTTTTTTCAAATTCATTTTCATATATTATCCAGGTGGTATTGAATTACCTCCAGTACCAGTTCCGGTAATTAAATAGGATGAAATAAAACGCCAAATCGCAAAGGCGCCAACAATAATTATTAATCCAATAATCGCGGCGCGAATCGTGTCTTTGGCTTTTTCAATTTTTGCTTCATCACCATTAGCCGTCATCCAATTATAACCGGCCAACAAAATTAAGATTATAAAGATCGCACCAAGTAAACCGAGTAAACCACTGATAACTAAACCAACGACTTGTAAAACTCCATTTTCTCCATTGTCTACATAACCGGCACCTGTACCAACATTTTTTAATCTATCTAATAATGGCGATCCCTGCGGAGCAGGAACATTATTACTTTGCGCCCAAACCGCCGGAGCCAACAAAGAAAAAGATAAAGCGATTATTATAAGATAACGAAATAGTTTCATATTATTGATTCAAAGGAGGAGTTGTTGTTGCACCACCCCACACACGGCTAATTACAAAGACGCTAATACCATAAGCAGCAATAACAATGATTAAGCCAATAACTGCGGCGCGAATCGTGTCCTTGGCTTTTTCAACTTTTTGTTCATCACCCGCGGCCGTCATCCAATTATAACCACCGTAAATCATTAAAATCATAAAAATTACGCCGAGTAAAGAGAGGAAGGTCGCGACAATTGAACTTATTCGTTGATCTAGGGTTAAATCATTGCTTGGACTATAGCCGGCGTTAGTGGCCACATTGGCCACTGAATTAAAACCAAAGCTGTCGTTCTGTGCTAAAGCAAAGGAAGCTGGCACTAAAATAAGTGCGAGAAGATACGCCAGACTGGTAATTTTTTTTATGTTTAAAACTAATTTCATATTAACCATTTCCATTTAATAAGGTCCCTCCAACAAATTTTGTTATAGCATACGCTGCCGCGACAATAATCAAACCAATAACGGCCGCCAGAATAATATTTTTTGCTTCATCAACTTGTTGTTCATTACCCATGGCCGTCATCCATAAAAACCCGGCCCAGAGAATTAATCCAAAAAAGATGATACCAACCAAAGAAATTCCTTGCGCTAATATTTTAGCCACGACATCTTTGGGATTAGCTGGCGCGTTTTGAATACCGGCCGTGGCCGCGGTCTGATTTAAACCTCCGAGTTCAACTGCAAAAACCGAATGCGGAATAATACTAAACGAAATTAAAAGTGCAAAAACAAATAACCACTGTTTCATATTATTGTGACACGACGTTAGAGCCAATGAAACTGGTAATGGCATAGGCCGACAAAACAATAATCAAACCGATGACGGCCGCAATTAAAATTTGTTTGGCTCTTTTAACGCGTTCTTCATTACCCGCCGAAGTCATCCACATCAAACCGGCAACAATCACTAAAACGAAAAAAATAGTACCGGTAAAACCAAGTACTGAGCCTAAAATTTTTCCAAGAAATTCTGGAATACTAAAACTCTTTGGCAAAGAGCTTGGAGTTGCATCATTCAAACCATAAGCATCTGCCTTTACCTCGGCAGCAAAAAGAAAGGTTGAAATAGTGATCAATATTCTTGAAAAAAATGTTTTCATACGCTTCTCTGTCGCTAAACACGGCTTAGCACCAAAGAAGCGGGTCCGAAAATTCAGACCCGAGAAGCAAACTAACTGTTAGTCGCTGTCATTAAACTATTAATAACGAATTGAGCGATACCAAAGGCTGCCATAATAATGACAAGACCGATAATACCAGAAACAATTAACTTACGAGCTTCAGCAACTTTGTCTTCATTACCGCCGGCGGTCATCCACTTAAATCCACCCAACAAAATAATGATAACAGCCACGATGCCGAGGAAACCAAGAATAATACGAATTACGCTCGCGACAATGGCGCGAGGATCTCGTGAACCGAGACCGGTATCTTGTTGAAAGTTAGTTGCGTTGTAGTTATCGCCCCAGAGGTTCAAGTTAGAGCTCTGCGCGTGTGCAGTTGCCGGTGACAAGGAGAAGGCCATGGCCGGTGCGATAGCTATGCTAAGAGTCAAAATTAATGCTGCTATTTTTTTCTTCATATGTCACCCCCTCTCTATTTATAAATATCTTTATCTATTATAAAGATGATATTAACATGATACCATAAACAATATAAATATGAAACAAAAGCCCCTCTCAATTATTGCCTGGATAAGCTTCTATATTTTCCTAGCCACCCTTTTGGCATCAAATTCTTTTGGTTACCTTGATCCTGACTTTGGCTGGCACCTTCGCGTTGGCGAAAGTATTGCCCAAACCCACACCGTGCCTCATGACCAAATCTACATGTGGAGCCTGGCAGGCAAGACCTGGGTGGATCATGAGTGGCTGAGTAATTATATAACCTATGAACTCATGAATCATGGCGGCTATCTTGCCGTCACTGCTTTCTTTATTCTTATCCCCTTGCTCAGTTTACTTATTTTAAATTATTACGTTTTCAAACAGTATCTTAGATCAGCTTTAGAACAAACTGTTTTTGCTATTTTTGAACTTGGCGCTTTATTTGCTTGCTTACCACACTTTGGTGTTAGACAACAAGAAATTACGTTTCTTTTTTTAACTCTTCTCTTAATTATCATTGACAGTTTTCGACGTGAGAAGAAAATAAAATATATTTTATTTTTGCCACCTTTGCTGTATCTATGGGCCTCTATGCATGGCAGTTATCTAATCGGCATTGGTATTACTCTTGGTTGGTTTATGTATGAATTAATATTATTTTTGTGGCCATGGTTTAAAAAACAAATTTACGAAAATTCAATTTCAAAAAAACAACTTGTAATAGCAACGGGAATAATTATTATTTCAACTGCTCTAACCTTTTTAACGCCTTATGGCATTAAGCTCTATTCATTTTTAAGTGATTATGCGACTAACACATATTACATGTCTCATATTCAAGAATGGCGTAGTCCTTTTACAACGCCGTTTCGCTATGATCAAATTATTTATAGTTTGCTCGTAGTGGTATTTTTTTTCGGTGCTATAAGTTCAACCAAGAAGTCCTTAAAACTTTGGCAGGAGGTGTTGCTATTTTTATTTTTAGTTTTAGCCATGCGTTCCGTTCGTCATTTTCCGCTTTGGACAATTGGTTCATTAATGTTCGCCGTACCATTTTTTATTGCACCGGCTTTAGCCACCCGCAAAACACTTTTTCCACGAAGTGCCACTGTTCTTTTTATTCTTCTTTTACTAGCCATGAGTCTGACTTGCTTATATGCAACACATTTCACTAATGATCCTTTTAACCAGTATTGTTCAAGTTACCCCTGTGGCGCCATTACTTTTTTAAAAAACCATAGTGAATATCAAAAATTAAAAATCTTTAATAATTATGGTTGGGGCGGCTATATTATTGGTGTTTGGCCGCAGCAACGTCTTTTTATTGACGGCCGTCTGCCGCAGTATCCTTTTAACAACAAAACTATTCTAGAAGAATATAATACCTTTTTTAATAAAGATCTTATTCCTGAAAAATTAAAGCAATACGGGATTCAAATGATACTTTTTAAACCTAGCCCCGACATTTACAAACCTGATTTTATCGAACGCTATATTTTGGGCAGGAAAGAACAAACCTACAAAAATGATTTAATTGATTATCTCAATACTCACAGTAACGAATGGAAAGCGGTTTACCAAGACAGCGTTTCTAAAATTTGGGTAAAACAACAACAATGAAACCACCCGCTAAACTAATCATAAAAAAATATCTACCGTGGTTTATTTTTGCCGTGGCTCTTTTCTTAATTCATTGGCGCTATGAATTAAATAGTGACGAAGGTGTTGTTTTAAATGCGGCCTGGGATATTATACAAGGCAAAAAAATGTATTTTGATACGTTCGAATTTATGGCGCCGGGCGCCGCCTACTTAATCGCCGGGCTTTGGAAATTAGTTGGCGCTTCATACACCAGCGCACGAATACTGAGTTTAGTTATTTTATATTCGGGTGTTATTGGATTATATGTAATCAGCCGAGAACTTGGTATTAAGCGTTGGCGTTATTTTGCTTCAATGCTTTTTATTGTAGGTTCAGCTTTCTGGCAGCCAATCCACTACAATGCCTTTAATACGGTAGCGACAATCTGGGCTTTGTATTTTATTATCCGCGCTTTTCAAAAAAATATTTTTTACTTCTGGCTCTTATCTGGATTTTGTTCGGGTTTAGCTTTAATTTTTTTACAACATAAAGGCCTGGCTTTACTTGGCATCCTTGGATCAATTATCTTAGTGCTTAGCGTAAGTAAAAAAATTCCATGGCGTTCATTATTATATTTTTCAATAGCTGCTAGTTTACCAGTGATTGTTTGTTTGCTGTATTGGCCACCACATCTTTTATGGAACGACACTGTTTTATTTCCTCTTAATCATTATGAAGAAGTAAATACCGTGCCTTTGTTTTTATGGAGTGGCTGCTTGGCCAGCGTACTATTACTCAGCGCCATTGTTGTTTATTCGGCTAAAAATGAAACAAAAATAATACTGACAACGTTACTATTAACAGGTATTTTCCAGCTCCTGGCTTCTTTACCGCGTGCTGATGCGACTCATGTTTTACAAGCTCTGACCGCCTTTTTGCCCATCGTGGCCCTGCTCTTTGAACAATGTTTAACCAAAATTCAGGATTTTCAGATTACGGCTAGCGCTTGGTCCCTTGGGGTATTACTACTAATTTTAAATAATCCGCCTTTTGTGCCATCGGCGTCTTTGGTTTTAAAGGCTCTACATACCTATTGCCCCGAAATTACGAGCATTTACGCTGGGCCATTTATGCCTGGTCTGTACTTTGAAACCCGTGCTCATAATCCAACTCCCTACTCGTTTTTAATAACACGTCATAACACTGAAGCACAATTTACTAACGCTGCTATATTACTAGCAAAAAATCCACCACGTTGCGCTGTTGTTAATTATGCTGTTGTTAATAAATTTGCCTATAACAAAAATAATCCCGTTGACGAATTTATCAACTCGCATTATAGTTTTGCCGGAGAGTTTAGAAACATAAAAATACTTGTCAGAAATTAATATGCAAGTTGATATTTGTATACCAATATATAATGAAGAAAAAATACTTGTGGATAGCACTCATAAGCTCTTTGCTTTTTGTCAGTCAGCCATCAAGAACTGTGACTGGCGTATTGTCTTATTGATCAATGGTAGTAGTGATAACTCTGAAAAATTAGCGCAAAAATTAAGTATTGAAAATAATCTTATTAAAACAGTTGTATATAAAGAGGGCGGAAGAGGTTATGCCTTGCGCCGTTATTGGCAAGAATCAGAGGCGAATATTTTTTGCTATATGGACAGTGACTTAGCGGTCTCTTTAGAAGTTTTACCAAAACTTATTAATCCTTTATTAGAAAATCAAGCTGAACTTGTCATTGGAAGTCGTTATGTTAAGGGAGCTAAAATCCAACGTGGCTTAATACGAGAAATTATTTCTCGCGGCTATAGTTTTCTTACGCAGCTTATCTTAAAAAATCCACAAAAAGATTTGCAGTGCGGTTTTAAAGCTATTAGTAAAATAGCTTTTACTAAACTTACGGATTATGCTAAAAGCCCGGGTTGGTTTTTTGATACTGAGCTGATTAGTTGGGCCAACGCCAAAAAAATGAAGGTTGTCGAAATCGGTGTTGACTGGCAAGAAACACGTTTTGACCAACGACATTCAACAGTTCGTTTAAGCGACATAATTCAAGATTTTTTCTTTCCGATGTTTGAATTACGAAAAAAAATTAAAGCCGCTAAGTAAGAATAGACAGCTGTGATATACTATATATAGATACACTATGACCGACCCTCGTTTTATTAGAAGAAATACCAAATATTGGCGCGAAAACAAGCCTTCGCACCCAAGTCGTCGACCATCTTTTCGACGTTCATCAAAGGAATTTAGCTTCCTGGCTTTTTTGTTATCAATTTGGCGAATTCCTGGATTTAAAAAATACTTTTTTTATACTATTTTGGCTCTCATTATTGCTGGAACCATTTTCTTTTTCTGGGTTTCCAGCGGCTTACCTGATCCAAATAAATTAATTGATCGTCAAGTTGCTGAGAGTACAAAAATTTATGATCGCACCGGTCAAACAATTTTGTATGAAATTCACGGCGATGAAAAACGCACGCTCGTTACGCTTGATAAAATTCCGCAAAATGTTAGAGATGCGACAATCGCTATCGAAGACAAAAATTTTTATACACATAAAGGTTTTAGTTTGTGGTCAATTGTTAGAACTGCTATTACTAATGTTATTTTTAACCGCAAGGCTGGTGGCTCAACGCTTGATCAACAATTTATCAAGAACGCTGTTCTGACAAATGAAAAATCTTATATTAGAAAAATAAAAGAAATTATTTTAGCCTATCGACTCGATGCTCAGTTTTCCAAAGATCAAATTCTACAAATGTACTTTAATGAAATTCCTTATGGTTCAAATGCCTACGGCATTGAATCAGCTAGTATGAAATATTTTGGCAAAGACGTACAAAATATAACTCTACCAGAAGCCGCTGTCCTTGCCGCCATGGTACAAAGTCCAACCTATTATTCGCCGTATGGACCAAATAAAGATGCTTTAATTGCTCGCCAACACACTGTCCTTGATCTAATGGTTGAACAAGGCATGATTACAAAAAGCGATGCGGAAAAAGCCAAGAATGCAAAATTAGTTTTCAAAAATCCATCAGACAATATTACTGCTCCTCATTTTGTTTTATATATTAAACAAATTCTTGCAGAAAAATATGGCGAACAAACAATTGAGCAAGGTGGCTTGCAAATCTACACCACTCTTGATACGTATAAACAACAAATCGCCGAAGAAGCCATTAACAACCATGCTGACAGCAATGAAAAACGTTACGGCGCGACCAATGCTGCACTGGTTTCAATTGACCCTAAAACTGGACAAATTTTAGCCATGGTTGGTTCGCGCGACTATTTTAACCAAAATATTGATGGTCAGGTCAACGTAGCCATGCAACCTCGTCAACCAGGTTCTTCGTTTAAGCCAATTGTCTATGCCACGGCCTTTACCAAGGGCTATACGCCTAATACTATCCTGTATGACGTAGTCACGAACTTTTCTACCACCAGCACCCCGTTTGAACCGCATAACTATAATGGTAAAGAATATGGACCAGTCACTATTAAAAAAGCTCTTGATGGCTCTTTAAATATCCCCGCTGTTAAAGCACTTTATTTAACCGGTCTTGATAGTACCATTGAAATTGCCAAAAAACTTGGCTATACAACCCTTAACGATAAAAATCGCTTTGGTCTGTCCTTGGTTTTGGGTGGTGGTGAAGTTACCTTACTTGAGCACACTAATGCCTACAGCGCTTTTGCCCGCGATGGAGTATTAAGTGATCCAAGTTTTATTTTAAAAGTTGTTGATCGCGATGGAAAAACCTTAGAAGAATATAAGCCAAGTGAACGTCGAGTTTTTGATCCAAATATTGCACGAGAAATAAATTATATTTTAACTGATAATAATGAACGAACTTTTATTTTCGGCGCCAATAATTATTTAAATCTTGGCGCTCGTCCAGCTGGTGTTAAAACTGGTACAACTAACAACAACCGTGATGCTTGGACTATTGGCTATACTCCATCACTTGTCACTGGTGTTTGGGTGGGAAATAATAATAACAATGCCATGAAGGCTGGCGCCGACGGAAGTATCGTTGCTGCACCAATTTGGAATGAGTATATGCACCGAGTTTTAGGTGACACTAATATTGAAACCTTTACTCCACCTGTTATTCCAATTACTGGAGATCGGAA
>CAYRGL010000024.1:0-3407 GCA_964423915.1 uncultured Gammaproteobacteria bacterium
AGAGGATTTATAAAATCCTCTTTTTTTTACCTTTTATAAAAATTACAACAAATTCTTCGGCTGTTCTAATTAATTCTTCAACTGTATATATATTGCTGCTTTCCTCACCACGTTGGGGTAAGTTTAGCTGTTTATAGAGATTTATCATCACGGTTTTGCCAATGCTTGTTAAATGAGATATATAACCCTCTCTCGTGGCATTTTTATTCCCTAATTGAAAAAGTCGGTCTTTCTTTTTTAATTCTTTTAATTTTTTGATTAAAGCTGTTGTGTAGGTTATGCAAAAACCTTGTATGCCCACATTTTCCGGGATGGTATACGTGATGTTTGGTTCTTTCTTTAACATATAGTTGCTTTTTAAAGTTCTTTATCCCAATATGGAATTTACAATCATAACAAATCTGTTTGAAATACTTGTAAAAAAAGAGAAAAATATAATTTTTTTTAAAAAATATAACTTTTTATTGACATTTTAAGTATTTTAAGCTATATTAATTTTGTCTAAAAATATCGACAAATATGAAAAATATCAATATTCAAAAGAATTTACAAGAAATTGCGGGTTTTTCTGAAAAGAAATCCAGGATTTACTTGGCTCTGATTGAACTTGGGGAAGCTTCGGTAGCGGATATAGCAGTAAAAGCAAATTTAAAAAGAACTACCGTGTATAGCCTTTTGCCCGAGTTACAAAATGAGGGTTTGGTAAGTATTATCAAAAAAGCAGGTAAAAAAAGATTTTACGTCGAGGATCCTCGTTTATTAAAAACATCGATGGAGGAAACAGCGAAAATGATTGATACGGTAATACCGGATTTGCAATCCTTACACTCGGTTTTTGCCTATAAACCAAAAATAACGATTTATGAAGGCGTAGGCGGCATGAAAGATATTTATAGGGAAGTAGTAAGAAGTGTTTCTTCTGGCGATGTAATTTTAAGCTATATTGGTACCACTGATTTTGAAAACGTTTTTCCAAAAGAAATTTCAGACTTTTATATTAATGAAAGAATTAAAAAGAAGGCGCTTAACCGCATTATTACGATCGATACAAGCATGGCAAAAAAATGGGAACAAAGCGCCAAAAAAGAATTACGGGAAATAAAGATTATAAAAGATTCTAAGCAACACTTTAGCGGTGATATGAAAATATTCGGTAATAAAGTAGCTTTTCTTTCCTATAAAGAAAACTTTATGGGAATCCTTATTGAAAGCAAAGAAATTAGCAATTTGAATAGATCGTGGTTTGAAAAGCTTTGGTCACTTTTATAAGGTGACTGCCGCCTGCTTGTTGGCTGTATCTATGATATAATATATAAATCAAACTATTTTATACTATTTTATGAATATTGCAATCAACGGCTTTGGCCGTATCGGACGAACTGTTTTTAAGGCGCTCCTCGAGCGACCCGGCGTTCATGTCGTGGCAGTTAATGATTTAACTGACACTAAAACCTTGGCACATTTATTAAAGTACGATAGTTGCTATGGCGTGTATGGAAAATCAATCAAAGCCACTAAAGACGCAATTGTAGTTGGCGGAAAGTCTTATCCGGTATTAACAGAAAAAGATCCTTTGAATTTACCATGGAAAAAAATGAAAGTTGATATTGTTATAGAATCTACCGGCCGCTTTACTGATCCGCAAGAGGCTGCCAAGCATCTTAAGGCCGGTGCACGAAAAGTTATTCTAACAGCTCCTGCCAAAGGCAAGGGCGCTAAGACTTTTGTTTTAGGCGTCAACGAAAAGAAGTTAACGCGCAAAGATACAATTGTTTCCATGGCATCATGCACCACTAATTGTTTGGCTCCGGTAACCGACATTATTCGTCGTACGTTTGGTATTGATAAAGCAATTATGACAACAATCCATTCCTATACCGCCGATCAAAATTTAGTTGACGGTCCGCATAAGGATTTACGTCGTGCTCGCGCCGCAGCCATAAATATAATTCCAACGACGACTGGCGCGGCTATTGCCGCGACCGAAGCGATTCCTGAATTAAAAGGAAAGTTTGACGGTTTGTCAGTGCGCGTGCCAACGCCGGTAGTTTCTTTGTGTGATGCCGTGTATGTTTTAAAAAAGAAAACTACCAAGGAAAAAGTTAATGCGGTTTTAAGTAAAGCTGCAAAAAATGACCAGTACCGTGGTATTGTCACGGTGACCACTGATCCGATTGTTTCTTCGGATCTCATCGGAAATCCGGCCAGCGCGATTGTTGATTTGCCTCTGACCACAGTTATTGGCGGAAATTTATTAAAAGTAGTCTCCTGGTATGACAATGAATGGGGTTATAGCAATCGGTTAGCTGATTTTTGTGTTTATTTTAATAAAAGAAAATTGCTTTAAATTTTGTTGCTTACATTGCATTTTTAGCTTATAATTACCATATTGATGGGTATTATATCCATTCAATCAAAAATGAATGTTTCAATAAAACAAAATTTACAAAAATTAAGTTTCAGAAAAAGCATCACAGGTTTAATGTTGATGGTTTTACTGTTTTCTTTTCTTTTTTATAATGATGTTTTTGCCGCCACAGGCTCGCCAACTATTCTACATCATCAGGGACGTTTGCTTGATTCGGCGGGAAATCTTTTAGGTGGCTCAACTGGTACTAATTATTGTTTGCGTTTTTCAATTTGGAATTTGAGTTCTGGTGGTACGGCGAATCCTAATCAATTATGGCCGAGTAATTTTGCAACGCCATCTAAAATGACCATTAATGTTAAGAATGGAGTTCTTAACGCTGACATTGGAGATACAACGGCTGGTGGTGATCTTCTTGATTTTGATTTTAACAGCACGGATGAAATTTATCTAAATGTTGAGGTCGCTAATTCCATTGGTGGATCCTGCGCTAGTGTCACTAACTTTGAGACCTTAAATCCTCGTCAACGTATTGTCTCCTCTGGATATACAATTAATTCAAAAACAGTTGGGGGATTCACGCCTTCACAAACTCCGACTGATAATCAAATTCCGGTATTAAATTCTGGATCACTAAATTTATTGGGCGGTATATCTTCTGGTGGACTTAAGCTTACTCTTGGCTCTGATGCCACAGGCGATATTTTTTATAGAAACAGCAGTGGAAATTTTGAACGACTTGGTATTGGCGCTAACGGCACAGCCTTAGTTGTTTCTGGGGGTTTGCCTTCATGGCAACCTTTAGCTTCTGGCGATGCGTTGACAACAAATCCTTTATCTCAATTTGCTGCCACAACATCTCTTCAACTTAAAAATGTTATTTCTGATGAGACAGGTTCAGGCGCGCTCGTTTTTGCTGATTCTCCAACTTTTACCGGAACAGTGTCAGGAATTACGGCGGCCATGGTTGGTGCTCCATCTGGTTCTGGAACAAGCAGTGGCACTAACACTGGAGACAATGCCGTTAACTCTTTGTATT
>CAYRGL010000024.1:3507-7853 GCA_964423915.1 uncultured Gammaproteobacteria bacterium
CCCAATCAGGAACGTTCTCTGGAACAAGCAGTGGCACTAACACTGGAGACAATGCCGTTAACTCTTTGTATTCTGGTTTGGCAGGTTCTAAACAAGATCTGGCGACCAATCTAACTTCTCTTTCAACGCTTTCCTATGGTTCAGTATCTTTTGTAAAGATGACAGCCGCTGGAACCTTTGCCCTTGATACAACAGTGCTTGGCAGTCTGGCTACCCAATCAGGAACGTTCTCTGGAACAAGCAGTGGCACTAACACTGGAGACAATGCGCCTAACAGTTCAGCTACTTTTATAGGCACAACATCTGTTGCTTTAAATCGTTCTAGTGGTCCATTGACATTGGGTGGTATTACGTTAATCACGCCTGATCTCGGAACGCCGTCAGCTGTTGTTTTAACTAACGCTTCGGGAACAGCTAATAGTTTAACCGCCGGCCTGGCAACTAATCTAACGGGTGGAGGTGGTGGAACAATTCCGTATCAAACTGCTGCCGGAACAACAGCTATGTTAGCCAATGGAAACGCTGGACAATTTTTACAAAGCAATGGCACAACCTTAGCACCAAGCTGGGGAGCAGCAGAAGTTCCTTTAACTTTTTCAACCGGTTTAACGAGAGCAACCAATACAATTACCAATAACCTTGTCACCGGTTTAGCGGGCGGTCAAACTGTTGTTGGCGGAACAGGAGTAACTGATGCTTTACAATATAAAGGAACAACCGGAAATGGAACATCAACCGCTACCGCTCATCAGTGGTTAGTGGGAAACAACGGTGCGACTACGGCCGGTTTTATTCGCAATGATGCTTCATGGTATATAGGAGCAACAGCGCCGACAAATCTTGGATTAGCAAATATAAATGCCGGCACGACAACAATTCCTGCCTTAACACTTAATTGGAATCCAAGCGGCAGTGTTGATGGTTTTCAAATTTATCGTAACAATACTAAGCTAATTTGGATTGATACCAACGGAGTTTTTAATTTATCAATGCCAGCACTGTCTTCAACTGCGGCACAATTTAGTTCTTCATTTACTAGTACAATGAATTGGGTATTCCAAAATACAAACGTTGCCGCTACGGGTGGAGCGGTTGTTAAAATATCTGCTACTGGCACGGCCGGACTTATTATTGCCGCTGGAACAGTTCAGTTTTTACAAGGTACTGATAATAGCCGTGGTGCACGTCCAGTATGGTCAATGGCTGGCGATCAAACATTTAATATAAATACCACCTTAACTAACTTTACTCAGGGTACGGCAGAAGAAACACAAACCAATGGAGCCTTACAGCATTGGAGCTATGGACCAAATATAGGTGCTGATAATATTTCATCTCAGTACGGAAATATTCGTTCAGTCGACGGTAATGGCACGCTTGGTCCTGAAGTAGTAACTAGTCCGACTGATTTTAGCGTTGCGCAATGGACAATAACTGGTGGATTTGCAAAAGTAGGAACAACCTTAGTCTACACGCATGCTACTGGTGTCGGTTCAATAACACAAACTTCAGCCAACTTTGCAACTGCCTTAAAACCAAACACAACCTACCAACTTCAGATTATTGCCAGCACGGTGTCTGGTGATGGTGCCTTTTCTATTGGAGATCCAGGAGCTAGCGTTAATTCTCCTGCATCAGTTCAACAACCAGACGAAGCTGCACAAAAGTTTAAAATGCTTGCTGGAACAACAAAATATTATCAATTTACTACGGCTGCTTCAATCGGTACTACACCAAAACCGTTGGTTCTTTCATTTACTTCAACTTCAGGTGCTTTTACAATAAGTAAGATTTCTATTAAAGAAATTCAGGCAGGAGATTTTATTGCACAGGGAATATTTAGAAGCCCGGGCGCAACAACAGGATTAAAACTGAATAGCACCGGAGCACTAAA
The DNA here is from genome assembly GCA_964423915.1 of uncultured Gammaproteobacteria bacterium. GTDB lineage: Bacteria > Patescibacteriota > Patescibacteriia > Patescibacteriales > Patescibacteriaceae > Patescibacterium. The sequence continues at coordinate 5,402 of CAYRGL010000024.1, forward strand.
AATTAATGGTCTTGGTAGTGATTCTGCCGTTTCTTGGTTAGATCTTCCGGCTTCAACAACCAGCGTCGCTTCATTAAATATCCCGTCAGGTGTAGCCAAAACAACGCCAATTGCTGGTGATATTTATACGGTGAGCGACAATTTATTTTTTACAATAACAACTGGGGCGGCCGCGAAAGGCATTATTTTAGATAATGGAACACGATTAACCGCCGGGAAAATACCAATCGCCACGACAAATGGAAGATTGATTGATGCCGTTGGTACGTTACCGCAAGCCGGATCGGTTTCCACGACCGGAACAAGTACGACGACTTTTACCGTCACGATTGGAACAACCATGGGGAATACAACGTATCAAGTAAGTGTTACACCAACATCCTCAGTCACTGCCGCTCCGTTTTATGTAACAAATAAAACAACTACTACTTTTGATGTTGTTTATTTATCGGGCTTAACAGGAACGGTGACTTTTGACTGGGCTGTTTTTCCCTAGCTAATTGGTATACAATGAATAAACTAATAATTTAATTTTAATTTACTAAATATATTTATGGCCAATCATTCAATAAAGTCTACAGGGACTAGTTCGTTAATGAAAGTAATTAATACTATTATTATTCCCGTGATTGCCGTGGCCGCGCTTGGTCTGGCTGGATATTTTTATATGCAAGTTCGTACTCTTAACGCACAGGTACGTACTTTTAAAGACAATCCGCAAATCATTGCTCAACAAGAAACTGATAGTCTTGTGAATAAAGTTTCAAAATTAATGGTCTTGCCTATGGGTGAAACGCCGACCATTGCTACGGTCACTGATCCGGCAGCTTTAAAAGACCAACCATTTTTTGCTTCCGCGCAGAAGGATGACAAGGTTTTGATATATGCTCAAGCTAAAAAAGCAATACTGTACAGCGTTCAACTTGATAAAATTTTGGAAATAGCGCCACTGAATCTTGGAGAAAATGCTCCGACAACAACCGGCAAGACAACTAAATAATTAAGTTAGGTAAGTTCTCCTTAAGCGTACATCTAGAGATGAACTTTTTAGTAAAAAAATATCAAGATAAGAAGTTAAAGAATAGTTTTTTATTTTTTAAAACTTCTATTTTATGTATCTTGGGACTAACGTTTTTTTCTTTGGTGCAGGCGAGTTATGTGAGTCCTAACTTTGAACTTGAAAATCCGATTAATATTATAGAGGGTGGTCAATCATCATCATCAAGTTTTCAATATTTATCAAGTACGGGACAATTAACCAACGGACAAAGTACGAGTGGCAGTTTTTCTCAAAATGCCGGTTTTTTTTATTTCCCTTCCGCAAGTTCACCGATTGTTTCTGTAACCCCAGGCAATACTCAAGTGATTATTAACTGGACTTCGGCCACGGGTATTTTTGCCAACATCACAAATTATGACGTTGGTATCAGTACGAGTTCTGGCGGTACATTTACCTTTAGCTCGGAGGGAAATGTTTTGACCAGCACAAAAACCGGATTAACTAACGGAACTGCATATTTTTTCAAAATCCGTTCGTATGCCGCTGGGCTCCTTTTAAGTGAATCAGCAGAAGTAAGCGTAACCCCTCAAGCTCCTATCGGTGGAGGCGGAGGCGGTGGGGGCGGCGGTGGAGGAGGCGGAGGCGGTGGAATTTTACCGCCGAGTTCAAATACGACAGTAGTTTTTTTTGGCAAAGCTTATCCTAATAGTTCCATTACTCTCTTAAAAGATGGACAGGTTGTGGCGGCGACTGTTTCTGGTTCAGATGCTAATTTCAATATAACGCTTACAAATTTAAGTGCCGGCTCTTATATTTTTGGTGTGTATGCCAAAGATGTAAATCAAATTCAATCACCGTTACAATCTTTTCCAATTGTTGTAAGTCCGGGAGTTACGATTAATGTTGGTGGAATTTTTTTGGCGCCAACAATATCAGGCGATAAAACACAGGTAAAAAAAGGTGATAATATAACGTTTTTTGGCCAATCAATACCGGCGAGCCAAGTAACTATCTCAATTCATTCTAGTCAAGAGATATTTAAGACGACAAATTCAGATGCCAATGGAGTATATTTACAAGTCGTTGACTCATCAGTCCTTGATCTTGGAGATCATGCTGCAAAATCAAAAGTTGCCAGTAAGGGAGAAATAAGTTCTTATAGTAAAGAGTTCGCTTTTGCGGTCCAGGATAAAAATATCTTAATTGATAAGACGAAACAATGCCCAGCCAAGGGAGATTTAAATAATGATTGTAAAGTGAATCTTATAGATTTTTCCATAGCCGCTTTTTGGTTTAAAAAACCAAATCCTCCGCAAAAAGATGATTTAAACAATGATCATAAAGTAGATTTGGTTGATTTTAGTATCATGGCTTTTTATTGGACAGGTTGAAGAATATTTATGAAAACTTTTTTTACCACAATTTTATTACTATTATTTTTTAGTCCATTAG
>CAYRGL010000025.1:0-7455 GCA_964423915.1 uncultured Gammaproteobacteria bacterium
GCGAGCGATAAAAGTATCAAGTTTTTTTTCTTGTTTATAAAGTAGCAAACCTGAAGGATGCAAAAATTGAATATCATGAAAAGTATGAAGTTGATGCGCTTTTCCTAAAGCCAAGAGTAATATTAAACCAAAACCTGTCACATTGTGTGTCCAAATAAGATCGTAGCGTTCTTTGTGAACAATTTTTTTAAAGCGTAAAAAACTAGCGATATTTATAAAACCAAAAATATGAGAAAACAATCTTCGCCACAAAGGCCAGCCTTCATGTTTTTGATAGGTTGAAGCTACATAGATAATGTGCACGCCATTAACCGCTTCTTCGGGTTTAGAATCATAAGACCCACAAATTATCGTAACTTGATTACCGCGTGCCACTAATTCCGCGGCGAGTGTTTCAATAATTTTTTCTGTGCCGCCACGCGAATTAACACCATAACGATTGTTGATAAAACAAATCTTCATGGCTGTACCTCTAAAGGAATTGAATACACGATACGCAAATAAGCCGCTTCCAGTCGTTCACCAACTTTTTCCCAGCTATAGCGTTCTTCAATCCATTTCCGCGCCGCTAAGCCCATTTCTTCAGCCAGTTTCGGCGATTCAATAAGTAAAGCTAATTTTGCCGCTAAAACGTTTACGTTCCCAGGCGGAACTAAAAATCCATGCTCGAGATTTCGAAAAACGTTACGAACGCCGGGTAAGTTTGAAGCAATAACCGGTGTGGCCGAAGACATGGCTTCTAAAAGCACTAAGCCGAACGCTTCACTTTTATTTACAGATGGTAAAACCACTACGCGTGCTTGACGATAATTCTCCGCTAACTCATCGTCCGTCGCGGAATTGATAATAGTCATTTTGTCAGCAATATTTTTGGAGCGTGCCAGTTCAGTATAGCTCTTTTCGAGATCACCTTTGCCCAGTAGAAGCAAACGAGCATCGTCGTATTTTTGAGAAATTTTAGCAAAAGCATTAATCAGTTGATCAACTCCTTTAAAATAATGAGCAGTATCAAGTCCGCCCACAAATAAAACGATTGGTTTTCTCGGGTAGGCTCCTGGGAAAAAATATTTGGCATCAACACCAAAAGGAACTTCGATAAAAGATTTTTTATGATTGGCAAAATAATCCGCCAAAGCTGACTGACGTATATAATCAAGAGAAGCACAGCTAACCATAGAAGCCAAACGCACAATCACTGGCAAAAAGAAAAATTGATATATGCTAAATATAAAACCTTTCAAACCTGTGCCGACGGTATCCATGTGATAATGCAAAACAAGTTTTGATTTACTAAATAATAATTTTCCTAAAACAACAATATCAGCCGTACCATAAAACGGATAATGAATATGGATTATATCAAAGCCGCGTAGACGCCACAGTAGCTGCGGCAAAATTGCAGCATTTCCAAGGGCTAATAATGGCCGCAGTCGGACAACCGAGGTATTTTCGCCAATCATTTCTGTCCCAGGTTTCATTCCTGGATAGGCAGTAGTAAAAACAACGCTTTCATGCCCGCGTTTTCCTATTTGTAAAGCAGCATGATAAACACTGTTGCCCATGCCTCCTTTATATGGCGGAAACGTCGAGATAACATGTGCTACCTTCATTGTTAATTGTGATTAGAGTTTTTATTTGCCAAAGCTTGACTGCGAGTTAACTCTGTTATTTCTTTACTCATTTTTTCAATTGTCAGTCGAAGTCGTAACACCCAGTAAAAAAGTAACACCACTGCTATGTAAAATAGCAACTGAATACCGGAACTGGAAAACCCTAATTTAGTCGTAAAACTATCTATGGCGTGTATATAGATTATTAATATCCCAACAATAAACCAAAATAACGTCCACATTAAAAATTGTGACTTTGAAATCTGATCTTTATACAACTGCCATCCAAGTCGACCAAGAAAAAATAGTATAAAGGCAAGAGCAATGTATTCTTGTAGCATACTTAATTATTTAATTTTGATAAAAATAAATCGCGAAGAATTTTTAAGCCTCCGCCAATTTTTTGACCAAATTCATGATATATAACAGTAATAGGAACTTCTGCGATTGTTAGGCCGCTGCGGTGTGCTGCTACTAAAATTTCTGAGCAATGTGCCATACGATCCTGTCGCCAATCAATTTCTTGCAGCGCTAGTGGTCCCAAAGCTCTAAAGCCACTTTGTGGATCAGTTAAGTTAATTCTAAAGACATATTTATTAATAAAACGAGCTAGTGGCATAATAAATTTTTTCTTAAACTCAGGCATCTTAGTTGTTGTATCAAGAAAACGAGAACCAAAAACAATTTGTGCTTGATTATTAATAATCGGTGCGACAATCTTTTGTAAATCTTCGGCTCTAAATTGTCCATCAGCATCAAAATGCACAACAATATCAGCACCATATTCTTTAGCAAATTGAGTGCCGGTTTTAAGCGCTGCGCCTTGACCACGATTAATAGCATGGCTAATAAAATGGGCTGGTAAATTTTTTACTACTTCTTTTGTTTGATCGGTCGAGCCATCATCAACAATAACAATATTGTCACAAAACTTACTGACATCGTTAACAACTTTTTCTAAGGTGTGAGCTTGGTTCCAGGACGGAATAACACAAAAAATTTTCATATTAAACGCTGTAGCCTTTGATACGCTTAATGCCTTTGTTGGCACGCAAATCAGCAATAGTTTTTTCTAACCCTGCCTCCAAACTAACCAAGGGCATCCAACCAAGTAAGTCCCTAGCTTTGGCTGTGTCTGGTAATTTCAAAGGTGTCATAAATAGGATGGGTTCGGCGTACACAACTTTTGATTTTGAATCAAGCATGGTAATAATTTTGTTAGCTAAATCCGTAACACTGACATCTTGGTCTGAACCAATGTTAATTGGTCCAAACTGGTCTGACTGCATCATTTTCATAATAGCGTCTAAACAATCACTAATATAACAAAACGATGAGGAAAAAGTTTTATCACCAAAGATAACTAAATCTTTATTATCAAGTGCGTTACTGATAAAATCGGGCAACATATGTCCTTGATCCAAGGGCATGCGCGGACCATAGGCTCTAAACAAGCGAATGATTTTAGCATCAATCTTATATACATCTTTATAGGTTTTCACCATACTTTCAGCAAAACGTTTTCCTTCGTCATACGAGCAACGTTCCGAAAGCATATCAACAGTGCCAACGTTTTCTTCGCTGACCAAATGATTATGAGAATCACGAGAGCCATACACTACCGAGGAAGAAAATTGCATGAATTTTGCTTCGTACTTAACGGCCAAGTCTAACGCATTTTTTACAGCATAGGAATTAGCGAGTAGATTCGCAATACGATTTTTTTCAAAATGAATCGGCGCAGTTGGACACGCTAAATTATAAATTTCTTGCAAGCCTTGAAATTCAATTTTAAATGCTTGTAATTCAGGAAAGGTATCTAGATCAATCGGTTCGCTCATATCATGTTTGATAAAACGGAAATCCGGATGAGCCAAAAGTCGGTCGATATTAGTTTCATCGCCTGAAGAAAAGTTATCAATACAAATTACCTTGGCCGACTGAATGAGTTCGTCACAAATATGAGAACCTAAAAATCCGGCGCCGCCGATCACTAAGACATTTTTTTTATCAAAAATTGCTCGTTTCATAATGAAAAAATTATTTAGTTAGAAAAACCGTGCCGCGTACTCCATCGCTCGATAGCGAATCGTAGGCGTAAAATGAATTTTGAAGTAAACCGCTGCGATTAAAGATTCTAATGTGCGGTCCGCCACTAACACCTGGCATAGTAATGATATCGGTAAATCCGTCACGATTCAAATCAGCGGCAATAACACGCGTATTTCCTTTGAAATTTGCGTTATAGGGTTGAAAGCTTTGGCGTATATTTCCACGAAAATCATAAACTGAAACATAGGAAGGACCAGAACTTGGGCTAAGTAAAATTTCTGCTGAACGTTGGCGCGGATTGCCATCCACGTCGGCCGCAGCGACATTAAGGCCGGTTCTTAGATTACGATTTCCTGCCATAAAACTACTTAATAATTTTCCTTGGTTAGAAAATATTTGAACTAATGGTTCGGCATTTTTTGATGGTGCAACAATAATTTCTTTTGTTCCTCCTTGAATAACATCAGCTACGGCTAATGAAAGCCCCAAACGGTATGACGCATTATAAGCAAGAAACGAACGAATGAGCACGCCATCAGCTTTATAAATTTTTACAATCGGCTCCATACCTGAACTTGGCGTCACGATTATTTCCGCTTTGCCATCATTGTCAATATCAGCTGCCGCTACGTTTACTCCCCCACGATAGGTCGGAGGGAAAGCCAAAAAGTGCCCAAGCATAAAACCGTCACTATTAAATATTTTAATATCTGCTTCACGGTTTGAGGCAGGTGCCGTAATAATTTCTTCATTACCGTCTCCGTTAACATCGCCACTACTTAGATTTACTCCGCCGTTAAAATTGGCTGGGTAGGCCAAGAAACTTCGTTCTACAAATCCTTTTTGATCAGTAATGGTTACTAAAGGAGTAGCGGCTTTATCAGGCACCAAGGCAAAATGTGCAAAGCGATTCTTAATACTTAAGGCAGATTGCAAAACAGCTTGCGCTAAATTCAAACGACCAGAACCGAGCTGATTGATATAATCTGGATTTAGAGCATTAATATTATCAGCACTTTTTAAAACAATAGATAAGGCTTGGTCCGGTGAAAGCGAAGGGTTGGTACCTTCGACTAAAGCAATAGCGCCGCTGACCAAAGGAACAGCCATTGAGGTGCCAGACCAATAACCGTCATATAATTGGTTAAAGAAATTTCCCGCCGAAGATTTTAGTGGAGCATATACAGAAGTACTAAAAAAACTTACGCCAGGTGCGGCAATATCAATACATGAACTGCCATAACCAGAAAAAACTGTTTTTTGATCTAACGCATCAGTGGCCGCAACACCAACAACAATTTTCTTACCAGCATCATCTTTAAAACAAGCTGGGTACACGGGGTGATGATTTAAATCAAGACCATTAGTGCTGGCTTGTTCATTTCCAGCCGGAGCAACAATAATAACACCGGCCTGATGAGCTCTTGCCACTGCTTGTTCTAAGGCTCGACTTAAACCAAAACCAACAAAACTTAAATTTATCACATTGGCGCCATGTGCAGTTGCATAATCAATTCCCTTAATAACCGTCGCAATATCACCATTGCCTTTGTCATCTAAAACTTTAATAGGCATAATTTGACTTTTCCATGTAACACCACTAATACCCATTTGATTATTTCCCGCGGCGGCTGCAATTCCCGCGACAATAGTGCCATGGGTTATTCCGGCTTGCGTAAATCCTTTAGTGAATTTTGGTGATGGATCAGCGGTATTATTTACAAAATCCCAACCATGAAGATCTCCAATTAAGCCATCATGATCATTATCTTTATTGTTTGGTTTTTCATTTGGATTTGTCCAAATTACCGGCGCTAAATCCGGGTGTTGAATTTGCACCCCGGAATCAATAATAGCAATAATAATGGACGAACTTTGGTTATTTATATCCCAAGCCTCTCCGGCTCGTATACGCTGTAAATACCATTGGTTAGTATAATAGGTGTCAGAAGGAATTGCTGATGCTGAGACAACATAATTTGGTTCAGCATATTCAACAGTACTCAATGCTTGAAAGTGAGTAATCTCTGAAGTAACCGTTTGACCTTTTTTTAATTTATAAACGGTCACTTCTTTAGAATTTTTATATTTTAGTATAATTGAATCTGTCTTATATTCGGGAACAATGCTTTGCTCCGCCGCAAAAAGAGACCTTGTTCCAACAAAGTTCATAAGACACAAACAGAAACAGAGTAATATACAAAATTTTTTCATTTATATTTTTTCAAATAATTCTAACATGTGCTTAGCCCATTGATCAGAATGAAAATTTTTGACTCGTTCTTCTCCTTTGTTAATTAATTCTTTTCGTAAATTTACATTACTCAATACTTCAAAAATTTTTTCTGCCATATCACGAGGGCTGCTCGGATCAAATAAAACTGCGGCATCCCCCGCAATTTCCGGAATTGAGCTAGCACGTGACGCAACAATCGGTGTCTTAGTCGCCATAGCTTGGAGTAGTGGAATACCAAAGCCTTCATAATTTGAAGGAAAGACAAAAGCATCAGCGAAACTATAAATGTACGGCAAATCGGCCTCGGCAATCCAACCCGTAGCGCGAATATGATTTTCCAATCTAAAACCGTAAATTGAATATTTAATATCGTCAAAACCAAAACTGGCATCCCCTACTAGATACAATCTATGTTTTAATTCGGGGTGCTGACTTTTTAAAAAATAAAAAGCTTCAACAAGCGTAGCGATATTTTTCTTCTTTTCTAACCGACCGACGTAAAAAATATACGGCCTTAGTAACCCATACTTAGCTAAGACAGCTTCACCGCGTACATCGTTGCCAACCGGTCGATATAATTCATCATTATAACTATTGTGTATTACATAGATATTGTTTTTTTTATTTCCGTACACATCAGTTAATTCAGCTTTAGTAAAATGAGAAATAGCAATAACGGCTTTGGCATGTTTTAAGGCATAATCAGTTGACCAATCAAGATAATCAAAACTATTAGCCCCAAAACGTCCTAGGGTAATTAAACGCACCAAGGCATTTACAATCCCCTGCCGTCTTTGTTTTCCCGCTCCAATTTGTGTCCGTTCATATAATTTAGCATCACGTTTAAAACCAATATCATGAATAGTAACTACGGATTTACGCGGATGAATAATGGGCAAGGCGTGCGCCGGGACAAATAATAAATCAGGTGCGTTAAAAATCATTTCCAAAGATAAACGACCTTGGCTCCAAAAAAATTTCCAAGGCCACTTTAAAATCTTGGCTTTGAAATTATTGTGCGGGCTTTTGATTATTTGAAAACCGTTTTTATAGTGTGGCCGAGTTTCTTCTGCCTCGTCATTTTGTAAATTAGCCAAAGAGCCGACAATGGGTGTGTCGGAGTATAAAATATATTCATTATGATCATCCAGTTTGGCTAGCGCTCTAATTGCGTAATATGAATACCATTCTGTTCCGCTCTTATGAGCTCGATTAGCTCGACTGGCGTCTATGCCAATAATCATGAAAACTACTTAGTTGCAAAAATACTTCTCTTATACGAATCGAGATTTTCTAAAGCAATACCGGTTCCTTTGGCCACACATAATAATGCTTCATCAGCGACATAGGCCGGGACATCAGTGGTTCGATATAACAGTTGATCAAGATTACGCAATAATGAAGAACCACCAGACAGCACCATTCCTTTATCCATAATATCCGAAGATAACTCCGGCGGTGTTTCACGTAAGACATTTTTCGCCGCGGCAATAATGGCCTCTAATTCATTTTGAATTGCTTCAGTTACGTCATCAGATGAAACAATAATGTTTCTCG
>CAYRGL010000026.1:0-7063 GCA_964423915.1 uncultured Gammaproteobacteria bacterium
TAAAACTCTGCCTTTTTTATTTCCTCAAAACCTTGATTTTACTGTACAATAAGCGTATAATCTTTTGATAGTGTTTATATGAATAAGATTAGAAATTTTTGTATTATCGCCCATATCGACCACGGCAAATCGACCTTAGCAGATCGTATGCTTGAGTTAACGCACACGGTTGAACAGCGCAAAATGAAAGCGCAATTGCTTGATAGAATGGATTTGGAACGCGAACGCGGCATTACGATTAAGTTAACGCCGGTGGCCATGGAATATGAAGGTTATAAATTAAATTTAATTGATACGCCGGGTCATGTCGATTTTAGTTACGAAGTTTCCCGCTCTTTGGCTGCGGTGGAAGGCGCCGTATTACTGGTTGATGCCTCTCAGGGAATTCAAGCACAAACTCTAGCCAATTTATATTTTGCCATGGAACAAGATTTAACCATCGTACCGGTTATTAATAAAATTGATTTACCGGCCGCTGATATAGAAAGAGTCAGTGCCGAAATTACCAAATTACTTGGTTGCAAAAAAGAAGATATTATCTTAGCGTCAGGAAAAACTGGAGCAGGTGTGGCTGATATTTTACACGCCGTGATCGAGCGAGTTCCATCTCCACAAGGCCATCCAGAAAAACCACCACGCGCTTTAATCTTTGATTCTAATTTTGATGAATATAAAGGCGTCGTGGCTTATATTAGAGTTGTTGACGGAGCTTTTAAAAAAGGAGATGACATTAGACTCTGCGCGACGCACGCGGAAAGCGAAGCGCTTGATATTGGAAATTTTAAACCTGATTATCATTCGACCGGAGTTTTAGAAACCGGCGCCATCGGCTACATTGTGACCGGCTTTAAAAGTGTGGCGGAATGCCGTGTTGGCGATACGGTTACGTTAAAAAATACTAAAGTTGAATCACTAACTGGGTATCACGAAGTTAAACCCATGGTGTATGCCGGCGTCTTTCCGCGCGAAGGCAATGAATTTTCTTCTTTGCGTGATGCCATTAACAAATTAAAATTAAATGATGCGGCGTTGATGTATGAACCCGAACAATCCAACGCTTTAGGTTTTGGTTTTCGTTGCGGCTTTTTAGGTTTGCTTCATTTAGAAATTTTTCAAGAACGATTAAAGCGCGAATATAATCTTGATTTGATTGTCACAATTCCAAGCGTTGCCTATCACGTCTATGCCAAAGCTGGTGCTGAACCAATTATTGTGCGCAGTCCGCACATGTTACCTGATCCTTCACATATTGATCATATTGATGAACCGTGGGTAACATTAGATATTGTGACGCCCAAAGATTATATTGGTCCGATTATGAATTTGGTGCAAGAACGAAAAGCGGTTTATTTAACAACTGAGTATTTGGATCCGGAGCGTTTAGTGTTACATTACCAAATTCCTATGGCCACAATTTTAACCAATTTTTATGATCGCATCAAAAGTGTGTCCTCGGGTTATGCCTCGATTAATTACGAATATTTAGATTATCGACAAGCCGATGTGGTAAAAATGGATATTATGGTGGCAGAAGATATTGTTGAATCATTATCGGTGATTGTCTATCGCGATGAAGCGCAACGCCGCGGCCGAGAAATCGTGGAGACTTTGAAAGAAAGTTTGCCAAAGCAAATGTTTGTCATTAAACTGCAAGCGACAATTGGTGGCGCAATTATTGCTTCGGAACGAATTTCCGCCATGCGCAAAGATGTTACGGCAAAGTTGTACGGCGGCGACGTCACACGTAAAAGAAAGTTGCTAGAAAAACAAAAAAAAGGCAAAAAGAAAATGATGGCGGCCGGAAAAGGCAGTGTTGATATTCCCTCTGATACTTTTGTTAAAATTTTAAAACAATAATATGAAATTTAAGCTGAAACGTAAACATATCATGAAATTTTTGATCATCGTTGTTAGCCTTTTTGTTATTCTATCGATGATTTCTTGGGCATTTTCCTTATAACTATGAAAAGCTCGTGGCAGATACGTGAAAAAGCGTCAAACGAATTTTTGGCAGAACATACTGAGCTTGATAAAGTCTCAGCTCAGCTTTTATATAACCGAAATTTAAAAACAAAAGAACAAATTAACAAATTTTTAAATCCAAAAACTAACGGAGAGCATGATCCTTTGTTGTTTAAGGATATGCAGAAAGCCGTGGAGCTTTGTGTTAGTTTTATAAAAGAACGAAAAAAAATTGTGATTTGCGGCGATTATGATGCTGATGGCGTTAGTTCTTCAGCGATCATGTCGCAAACCTTAAAAAAACTTGGTGCCGATGTTGAAGTTTGGATTCCCAGTCGTTTTGGTCAAGGTTATGGTTTAAGCAATACGATTATTGATGAATTAAAAGACAGAAATTTTTCATTATTAATTACGGTTGATAACGGAATTCGTTCTAAGAACGAAGCAGAATATGCAAAGTCACTTGGTATAGAAATGATTGTGACAGATCATCATGAGGGACCGCCAACACGCAGTGAGGAACCGCAAGGCGTTTTAATCGATCCAATTTTAGATCATGAAACCTATCCTTTTAAATATTTGTGCGGCGCCGGTGTCGCGTATAAATTTGCCAGCGCTTTAATTAATGCTTCAACTCTAAGCAGTGAAGATAAAGAAATTTTAGAAATTAGTATTATTGATTTAGCCGCGATTGGCACGATTGCGGATTGCGTGACTTTACTTGGAGAAAATCGATATTTGGCCGCTCGTGGTTTAGAACAAATGAATCGTAAACCGAGATTGGGTCTTAGAGAATTAATGAATGTTTCCAATATAACGGGAGAATTAGATTCGTGGAATATTTCTTGGCAAATTACGCCGCGGTTGAACGTCGCCGGAAGATTGGATCATGCTAATGCCGCATATCAATTACTCGTTACTACTAATCCAGACGAAGCGCGCTCTATCGCCAAAGATTTAAATGAAAAAAATAGCGAACGACAAGCTATGACCATGACTATAGTGAGCGAAGCAATAATGCAGATTGAGAAAGAACAAAAAAATGAAAAATTATTAATTGCCATTTCACCAAATGTCAGAGACGAAGCAAAGCCAGGCTGGAACGAAGGCGTGATTGGTTTAGCGGCTGGTAGAATCGCGGAAAAATATTCTCGTCCTTGTTTTGTGGTAACGCGAAGTGAAGGAAAAATAAAAGGTTCGGGACGAAGTATTGAACAATTTAATTTGGTGAGCGCTTTAGAAGCCGGTAAAGATCATCTTGATCGATACGGCGGACATAAAATGGCGTGCGGATTTTCTGCTAAATCAGTTGAAGACTTAGAACAATTTTGTCTAAAAGCACGAGCCATGGCTAATGGTGATTTAGCTAATACTGATTTGTCGCCCATTTTAAAAATTGACGCAGAAATTAAGATTGAAGAAGTTAATTCAAAATTTATTGAAAGTATAGAAAAGTTTGCGCCTTTTGGCCAAGATAATCCTGAACCGAAATTTATGTCTCGCGCTGTGATTGAAGAAGTCATGATTATGGGTAAAGATAAAACGCATTTAAAATTTAGATTTAATGGACTTTGGGCTGTGGCTTTTAGAAAAGCGGCAGAGTGGGGACACGTAGAAGTTGGCACCATGGTTGACCTTGTCTACACCGTATGTTTCAATGACTTTAACGGCCGTAAAGAGCCGCAGCTAAAAATTATTGATTTGAAGATTGCTTAGTATGAAAACATTTATTATTCATTCTGATGGCGGCGCGCGCGGTAATCCCGGACCGGCGGCTATTGGCGTTGTTATAAAATCTGATAATGGAACACTCATTGAAGAAATTTCTAAAACCATTGGCGAGACCACTAATAATCAAGCCGAGTATCAAGCGATTATTGCTGGTCTTGAAACAGCAAAAAAATTAGGCGCCGAGGCTGTTGAATGTTTTTTAGATAGTGAATTAGTAGTGAAGCAACTACGACGTGAATACAAAGTTAAAAACAAAGAATTAGCGCCACTATTTGTAAAAGTACATAATTTGTCTTTACAATTTAAAAAAATAAGTTTTACTCATGTCATGAGAGAAAAAAATAAAGCTGCCGATAAGTTAGTAAATATCGCGCTTGACGCGGTCGTTTAGCTCAGCTGGTTAGAGCGTTCCGTTCACATCGGAAAGGTCGCTGGTCCGAGTCCAGCAACGACCACAAATTAAAACCCTCAAATTAAGAGGGTTTTATGTTAGAGAAAAAATTTAAGAAAAAATATAGAATTCCATCATCACGATTACCGGGCCATGATTATGGCGGTAATGGATATTATTTTATAACCATTTGTACAAAAAATAAGAAACCCTTTTTTGGACAAATTAAAAAAAATAAAATGGAATATTCGGTTATTGGTAAAATTACAGACAATTTTTGGAATAAAATTCCAATTCATTTTGATTTTGTATTATTGGATGAATGGATAATTATGCCAGACCATATTCATGGTGTAATTATTATTAATAACAATCAACGTATGGTAGAGATGCGCCATAATTTGGTAGAGACGCATAATTATGCGTCTCTACAGGTACGGGAAATGAAATTTTCCGGTAATACATTTGGTCCGCAATCAAAAAATTTGGGATCGATAATCCGCGCATTCAAAATTGCCGTACAAACATATGCCAACCAAAACAACATCACCTTTGCCTGGCAGCCACGATATTATGACAGAATCATCCGAAATGAACGTGAATTAAACAATGTACGCCGATATATTCGCAATAATCCAAGAATGTGGCATAATCAAGACATATGAATATCAATCCATCCATTTTCAAAGCCTATGACATTCGTGGAATCTATAATGCAGATTTCGACGATGAGTTTGCGTACAAACTCGGTTTAGCGTATTGCCAATTACGTCGAGAAGAAATGAATAAAGAAAAATTTACGGTTGTTGCTGGACGCGATATGCGTTTGTCTAGTCCGCAATTGCACGAACAATTAATTAAAGGTTTAATTGACGGCGGCGCACAAGTGATTGATGTTGGTTTAGTTTCCACGCCAACGTTTTATTTTGCTGTCGCGCATTATAAGTATGATGGCGGCGTCATGGTCAGCGCTTCGCATAATCCTAAAGAATATAACGGCTTTAAAATGGTGCGGCAAATGGCAGCGCCAATTTCCGAAAGTTCAGGCATTATGGATTTGAAAAAAATAATTTTAGAAGAAGAATTAATTCCTCATCACCATAAAGGTTCAGTGACAAAAAAAGAAAATATAGTTCAAGATCAAGTCGCCTATGATTTAAAATTTATTGACATATCAGCGATTAAACCTTTGTCCATCGTTTTTGATACCGCTAATGCCATGGGAGCGCTGTACTTTGAAGAATTATTTAAAAAAGTGCCGCAGATTACTTTAAAAAAAATGAATTGGGAACTTGATGGCAGTTTTCCGCATCATGAAGCTGATCCGTTTAAAGCCGAAAACGTAAAAGATTTATGCGCACAAGTTATAAAAAATAAGGCAGATTTAGGAATTGCCACTGATGGTGATAGTGACAGAATATTTTTTATTGATGACAAGGGAATTCCCGTACAACCAGGAATTATGCGTGCTATCTTATGCAAGATATTTTTACGCGAAAAACCAGGGGCGACGATTTGTTATGATATTCGTCCAGGTCGTATTACCTACGATACAATTATAGAAAACGGTGGAACACCACTCGTGACTCGCGTCGGACATTCGTTAATCAAAGAAGCGGTCATTGACTCGGGAGCATATTTTGCCGGTGAATCTTCCGGACATTTTATGCTTAATATGGAAAGCGAAGGTTGTTATGAAGTTCCCGGGATTGTGGCTTTGAAAATATTAGTTGAATTATCGCAAAGTGGCATGAAGCTTTCTGAATATGTAAAGCCTTTTGAAAAATATTTCTCCAGCGGAGAAATAAATATGAAAGTTGAAAATCCGCAAGAAAAGATTGCTTTAGTTAAAGAAAAATATAGCGACCTGCCTACCGGACAGGCAGGTGGAAAAATAACCGAACTTGATGGCTTATCAGTCGAGTTTAGTGATTATTGGTTTAATCTGCGTGTTTCCAATACCGAATCGTTACTTAGATTAAATCTTGAAGCGATTAGTGAACAAATCATGCAAGAAAAAAGAGATGAAATAGTTAAATTAATCAATGATTGACAAAAATTAGCTAAGCGGTTAAAGTTTGAAAAAATAGTAGTTATTTGAAAACTAAAGAAAAATACCATGAGTGATCCTAAAAAAATTTATCTCACAGTACCAAATTTTTTGTCCCTTTTTAGGATTGCCGTCGGTGTTTTTATTATATGTGGAATAATAGAAAGCTGGACTAATATTCTATTTTGGGGATCAGTCGCCTGCGTCTTTGATTTTTTTGACGGTGGATATGCCCGCAAATATAAAGTTATATCTTATTTAGGTGAAGTTTTAGATCCAACTGGTGATAAGATACTTGTTGTCGCGGTTTTATTACGGGTTAATGTAAAACTTGGAATATTGGTTGCAATCTTAGAAGCAGTGGCGTCGATTTTTGCATATTTATATCGTTTTAGTGATAAAGAGAATCACTTTATTGCTAACGGTAGTAAAGCAATTACCGCAACGCAAATGATTATTCTTCTCATCTTTGCACTCTCTAAATTAGACATATATACAGGCTTAGATTCTTTAAGTGCTGAAACATATGGCTTTATGGCAGGACTTTCATCAGCTCGACTGTTCATGTATACTTCGGTTTTTTGGGAATATTTAAAAGAAAAAAGAAAAAGGACACTTAAATAAGTGTCCTTTTCGCTAACAAATTTTCTCTAAACTTCAAACAATCCGTAAATTTCTTTAATATCATCCAAGTCTTTTGGCGTTAATTTTAGAGCCAGACGTTTTTCATACAAATCATGCATTTCTCGTGTCACTAAATATTGCGAAATGCCGCGTCCTTGGCGAATGGCATCAATATGCTTGTAAATTAAATCAATAATAATTTGTTTTTGGTCTTGCCCAAGATTTGCATACTGTGGATGTTCATGCAAAAAATTAGAAAACTTTAATTTAAAGCGATCGCCGTTTTCATTTTTAGCACAATCGAA